>JBDTOK010000039.1:0-16099 GCA_039933275.1 Chloroflexota bacterium
CTGCGCGAAAGGTTTAGGGTGCGCGCGACGGCCGCTCGCGCAGCCTTGCGCCCGCTCGAGCGATCGGACTTCGCGCTAGTGGAACCGTGGTACGCGAAGGCGGCGGCTGCTGTGCGCGGCGGTGTGGCGGATATGAACGACACGCTGGAGAAGCGGTTTGGGTCGGTCGGCGAGCGGTTGCTGGTGATCGCCGATAAAGATGAGCCGACGCCGATCGGTTTGCTTGAGTACAACGTGCACTCGCCCGCGGCGAACTGGCTGCGCACGGACTTTATTGCGATGGTTGAGGAGCGGCGCGGCTTTGGCTATGGGTCCGAGGCGGTGCGGGCCCTGGAGGAGTGGGCGGAACGTAAACAAAGAATTACAAGTTTCCTCGCAGAGATCGAGCCGCGGAATGGGCTCGCTCTGTACTTCTGGTTGCGGCTCGGTTATCGCCCTGCGCACGCAGGCGAGGTCTTCTGGCGTGCGCCGGATGAGGGCGGTATCATCGCAATGATTCGTAGCGACTGACACTAGAACTGAGGACGCGCCATGGACGACATCTTTCGCCATATCGACGAGCATCACGACGCAGCGCTGAACAAGCTGATCGAGCTTTGTTCTTTCCCGACGGTCTCGGCGCAGGGGCGCGCGATCAAGGAGACGAGCGAGTGGGTGGCGAAGGAGTTGCGGGAGCTCGGCTTCGAGGTGCAGATTCTGCCCAAGCCAGAGGGGCCGCCCGCGCAGCCGGTGGTGTACGCGGAGGCGAAAGGCACATCGCCGAAGACGCTGCTCTTTTACGACCACTACGACGTGCAGCCGGAGGAGCCGCTGGAGCTGTGGGAGACGCCGCCGTTCGAGCCTGTGCGCAAGGACGGGAAGCTGTACGGGCGCGGCGTCTCGGACAACAAGGGTAACATCGCGGCTCGATTCGCAGCTCTGAAGGCGTGGCGTGACGTGCGCGGCGAGTTTCCGTGCGGCGTGAAGTTTTGCATCGAAGGCGACGAAGAGATTGGCTCCCCCGGGATGGAGGCGTTCGTCGAGCGGCACAAGGATTTGCTGAAGGCCGATGCTTGTATCTGGGAAGGGGGCGGTGTGACGTGGGAAGGGTTGCCGCAGATCACCCTGGGAGTAAAGGGGCTGGTCTACATGCAGCTGGAGTGCCAGACGATCACGCGAGATGCGCACTCGTCTTACGGGACGGTGCTGCCGAACGCGGCGTGGCGCCTAGTATGGGCGCTATCGACGATCAAGGGGCCGGACGAGCGGATCCTGATCGACGGGTTCTATGATGATGTGCGGCCTCCGACGCCGGAAGAGCGCGCGGAGGTCGAGAAGATGCCGCACGACGAAGCGGCGACGGCGAAGACGTATGGTATCGAGAAATTCACGGTGCCAGTTAGCGGGATCGAGTACGAGCTGAGGCATCTCTTCCAGCCGACGGCGACGATCGACGGCCTGTCGTCAGGCTACGAGGGCGAAGGGCCGAAGACGGTGCTGCCCGCGCGCGCGATGGCAAAGATCGACTTCCGGCTGGTGAACGACCAGGACCCGGCGGACATCGAGCGAAAGTTGCGCGCACACCTGGATAAGCACGGGTTCAGCGATATCAAGATGATCAACCTTGGCGGGGAGCACCCGGCCCGGACGCCTGTAAGCGATCCGTTCGTCGGCGTGCTGCGGGAGGCGGTGAAGATGGCGTACGGGGAGGAGCCGCTGATCGTGCCGACGATGGCCGGGACGGGGCCGCTGTACCCGTTCGTGGTGACGCTAGGGCTGGCGAATGCGGACTGCGGCATCGGTTACCCGGACGCGAGCATTCACGCGCCGAATGAGAACATCCGGACGGAGGACTTCCGCAAGGGCACGAAGGCGATCGCGGCGTTGCTGGAAAAGTTCGCGGAGAGCTAGACGCCTTCGGCTATGTAGGGGTCCAGGTCCGGGAAGGTCTTGAGGAATTCGCGGCGCTCTGTGCGCAGCTTCTGGACCCAGCCCTTGTATTCGTCGATGCGGCCGAGGCGCTCGAAGGCGGCCCTGGGGTTGAGGATGTCGGCGTCTTCGGGGGCTAGCCCGGGCAGGCTCGTCGCGAGCTGGTAGCCGAAGTCCGGGTCTTCTTCCCACTCGACGCCGCCTTCTGCGATTGCGGTTAGGGCGCAGGAGGAATTGGCGACGGTGATCTTCTTGGAGCCGGGGCCAACGTCGTCGACGATCCAGCCAGTGTTCATCAAGTAGACGTCAATCGGATGGGTCTGCAGCAGTTCGTGGAAGCGGTTGCCCTGGACGTCGTGCGGGAGCGGGAAGAAGGGGTTGGTGCCGGGCACTCGGAGGGCCTTACCGGCTTCGTCCTTGCCACCGGCGCTGGTGCCCTGCGTTTCGCCGAGCATGAAGTAAGCGGCGGCCTGCTGCTGCGTGAGCTTCGCCAGCGCTGGCACGACGGATCGTGCGCGGTTCAGGATGACGATGGCGGAGGCAGGTGGGATGTTGCGGGCGTCTTCGTAGCGGCCGAGTGCTTCCAGCGGGAAGACGGCGCGGCCGTTTTGCGTGAACGATTCGTTGAAGAAATCGAGGTTGCCGTCCTCATCCATGAAGACGTTCTCGAGGTAGGCGATCGGGCTGATCACGGCGCCGTAGATCTCGGGCTCGTTCTCTTCGGAGAGGGCGAACGTCTTGGCGAAGCACCCGTTCTCGCTGCCGTGGACTATGCCGCCGGGCATGAGCGCGATGAAGTCGTCCTGTACGGGCTTGGAGTCGCCCTGGCGGCGGAAAGTTGACGTGGTCTTGCCGGTGCCGGAGAGGCCGATGATAACGATAGTCTTCGGGCCTTTGCTTGTCTGCACGACCTTGGCGCCGGCGTGCATCGGCAGGCCGCCCTTGTCGTAGACGATCTTGTTCCACATGCGCAGGCCGCCCTTCTTCGACTCACCGAAGTAGTCGGAGTTGAGGACGCGCGTGATGTTGTTCTCCAAGTCGACTGCGATGCAGCGATCGTTCGGGTAGCCCGATGCGACGAGATTCGGTGTGTAGATGACGGTGACGTCTGGCTCGCCGCCTTCGCGCGGGAAGTAGAGAAACTTCTGCATGCCGGCGACGTTGGCGTTCGCGCGCTCGATGATGAGGCGCGCGGCTGTCTGCACTTCCGGTGCGTTCGATATGTAGCCATCGATGACGATCATCTCTTGATCGCGGATGTATCGCTCCTGCATCTCGACGATGGTGGCGTACTCTTCGCGGGACATCGTTTGGTGGCCGCGGTGCTGCTCTGGGGTGTCGGTGACGATATAAGTGGAGGCGGTGCTGCGTGAGTCGACGCGCGTAAAGACGTCGTAGTTGCCGTAGACCGTCGTCTGCGCGTTGTCCATCTGCGAGGTGAACTGGCGGAGGTCTTTGTGGGAGGGGTTGTCGATGAAGGCCTTGGCGTCTACGACGTAAGAGTGGCGCTTTCGAGTCACCATTTTATCTTCCCTTCAGAGTGAGCTTTGGCCAATTTACGCCTGAGGGCGCTCGGTATCAATATAGATAGAACCAATTACAAAGGAAATTCGCTACAAAGGTCTCCGATAACAGAGACATCGAATTCCGGCTTCGCGTTTCATTGCCATAAGCCAGAAATTGGGAACATCTGCGGCCGTGAGGTTTTATCTTCTAGCCAAGCTCAGTCAACTTCGCCTCTGCGTCCCGCACAGCGGCCTTGAACGCGCCTCGCGCCATCATTGAACGCTCGCTGGAAGCGCGTTCGGTGAAGAGGTCTCGCCAGAGCTCCCAGGCTTCTTTGTTGGAGGGGTCGCCGCGGCGTACGAAGTCGACGAGGTGGCAGGCCATCTGCAGGTCGCCGGAGTCGCGGGCGGCACGGGCGCGGTCAAGAATCGGCTGCGAACCGGTGGCGCCTACGAGTGCAGCGGCGACGTCGGAGGGATGCGCCGGCAACATGTTCGCAGCATCGCCGTCCCACCAACCACCGTAAAGTCTGTAGACGTTTCGGGCGATGAACTCGGGATGGTCGTAGATGGGCTGGAGCCAGGGCTTGTCGGTCGATGGCCAGTCCATGTCGCGCATGATGTCTTCCAGCCACTTGCCGTCGTTCATGCCGGCGACGACCTGGTCGTGGATGGAGCGCAAGAAGTGGGCGGTGGAGAGCAGAGCTTCTTCGATGCGGCCCTCGCCGGACATCGCAGGCCCGTGACCGGGGAGCAGGTGCTCCGGCCTGAGGGCGGCCATTTGCTCGAGGGCGTCGGCCCAGTCCCTGGCGTAGCGCTGCACCTTGTACGGATTGCCCGCGTTAGGGCTGCACCAGACGAAGGTGTCGCCGGTGCAGAGGACGCGAGTATCGGGCTGCCAGACCCACGTCTCGTCGTCGGTCTCGCCGCGGGCGTGGCGGAACTCGAACGTGAGGCCGCCGATCATCGTGTGCAGGCCTTCGTCGTACTCGACGTCGGGGTAGGTGAGGGACGCGTCGGTGAAGGGGCGGACATCCTTCGGTAGGTTGAACTGGATCTGGTTGATGTGGTCGTTGTGGGCGCCGGTCAGGCGGTATCGGTCGAAGCGTGGGGCCACGAGCTTGTGGCCGATGACTCGGGGTCGCCGGTCGCCGCGGTCGATGGAGTGATCGATGATCTTGTCGGCGCCGGTGACGTGGTCGACGTGGCCGTGGGTGTAGACCATCGCCTCGATCGGGGCCTGCGAGTAGTTCTCGCGCAGGTCGTTGATGACGTTGGGGGTGAAGCGCTCGGTGGAGGTGTCGACGAGGAGGACGCCGGTGTCGCCGGTGAAGGCGATGACGTTGGCCATCGAGGAGAGGAAGACGACTCGGTCAGTGATCTGCTTCGACGGACCCAGGGCGAAGAACCCGGCTTGCTCCGGTGGCAGGTTGCGCCCGGAGGCGAAATCGACGGGTGGTGGCGTTTGCTGCTGAGTCATGACGTCTCCTCCTGGTTAAGGGCGGTCTTTGCGTGCGGCCAAGTATAGCGCGGAGAAATCGTTATGGCGTTGCAAGCGAACGGTGGTGCGGGAAACTACGTTTGAGGGAGGTGACCGATTACGGTGCCTACATCACGCGTTAACGCGCGTGGCAAGCGGGATCCCGCATTGAGGTTGCGTCGGGCAGGCGGAGCTGGCAGACAGGGTCCCGCTTCTTTTTGTCTAAGATAGGCCGCAGTGATAGACGTTCGCGCACTCACCTTCTGCCTGTGTGCCTGCCTGCTGGCCGTCGCTGCCTGTGGTGACGGGTCCGACGCGACGCCTTCGCCGTCCCCGACTCCGGACTTCGAGACGTCGGCTGCCTCGGCCGCGCCGGGAGTGCCGCTGGCGGTCGGAGACCTCACATCCGACTGGAGTCAGGCGGCGGAGGGCGACGTCGGGCTGACGCAGAACGTAGACCTGCCAGAGGGTTGCAACATCTTCGATCTTAACGTCGCGTTTCCAGGCGCGTTTGTGCGGGCGTCTGGGCCGGCGTTGCGCGGCCCGGAGGGTGCGCAGGTGACGTCGTACGCGGCGATCTACCGGACGGCAGACGATGCGCAGCACGCCATCGATGGCACGCGGGAGATCCTCGGACGATGCCAGGACGACTACAAGTCGGCGGTGGAGAAGATCGCCGACGATGCGCTGACGGCGCTTGGTGTGAACCTGGGTTTTCTCTCGAGCATCGACGTCACGCTGGACGAGCTGCCGCAGTCTACAGCGGATGGCTCGGTGTTCTACCGGCTCGAGGCAAAAGTGAACCTGCCGGGCGACGACCTTCACTACACGCTGGATGCGACGGTCGTGCGGGTTGGGCGGGTGGTTGCGGCGGATACGTACTACGCGGCAGGGGAGGGCGGCGCCCCTGCAGACGGAGACATAACCGCTGCGCTGGTGCGGAGCGCCGCAGACGCTGAGGGGGCACTGCCGCGATGAGCGTATCGGGCGAGGGGCCGCCAACCTACAATAGAAGTGTGAAGCTGGAAGGCGAGATCGCCGCGCCCGCGCCGCGCAGCTGGGTGAGCCGGTACGCACCGCTCCTGCAACTGGCGTTCCAGGTTGGCTTCGCTGCGGCGCTGCTCGCGCTGCTCCTGTGGGAAGTCGACGTCGGCAACGTGCGGGACCAGCTAAGCGGGGCGGATTACTGGTGGCTGCCGCTGGCCTTCGCCGCCAACCTTTTCTCCGACTACTTTCGCGCGATTAGGTGGCGCGAGTTCTTCCGCCCGATCAAGCAAGTGGGCGTGATGTTCCTGTGGGCGGTGGCGATTCTCGGCGTCGCCTGCAACCTGGCGCTGCCACTTCGGGCCGGCGAATTCGTCCGACTGCAGGTGCTGCGCAAGCGGACGGGGCTGGACGTCGCACAGGTGGTGGCGACGATCCTTTCAGAGAAGCTGATGGATATCGTCGCCTTCAGCGTCTTCCTTATTCTCGGCATCATCCTCTTCGCGGACGCTCGGTATCTCTGGCCGCTGGCAGTGCTGTACATCTTCGTGCTGATCGGTGGCATCTTTGGCGCGCGCTGGTTGGCACACCGGAGCGACAGCGAGCACGTGCGGGCGGACGGCAAGATAAAAGGTTGGCTGTCGGAGCAAGCGCACTCCGTGGGGAAAGGATTGCAGGCGTTTCGCGACCGTAAGTCGCTGGGGATTGTGTCGGCTGCTTCGCTCGCAGCGCTGGGCATCGATCTCAACCCCGCCGTGTACTTGCTCGTCGTGGTCGCGGCGACGGTGGCGGTCTCGCTGCCGTTCACGCAGGCAGGGCTTGGCGTGTTCGAGGTGGCGATCACGGGACTGATGGTGTCGTTTGGCGTGGACAAATCCCAGGCGGCGGCGTTCGCACTGGTCGCGCACGTGATGGAGGCGATGCCGTACCTACTGACGGGACCGCTGACGGCAATCGCGCTGCGTGTGACACCGAAAGATATCTTCTTCACGTTCAACCGCGAGGCCGAAGCAGTCGAGGCGGTGCTCTAGCGATGCACGAAACGCCCGAAGAGATCGAACGATTGCAGCGGCTGCTGGACGAGAGCTACGAGAAGGGCGGCGTGCACCTGCGCACGATCATCACGCCGGAGCGGCGATTGTCAGCGGAGGACGTATGCCGCGAGCTGCAGGGGATGACGCTGCTCAGCCTGGCGACGGTGACGGCGAAGTGCGAGCCCGTGGTGAGCCCGGTGGACGGGTACTTCTACCGCGGGCTTGTCTGGTTCGGTTCAGCGCAGAACTCTCTGCGGTTTCAGCATCTACGAAAGCGCCCAGCTGTGAGCGCGACGCACACGCGCGGCGAGGAGTTGGTCGTCACGGTGCACGGCACAGCGCATGAGATCGATACGTCTACAGGTAAGTACGATGAGCTGCGCGAAGTCTTGCGAGGCATCTACCCCGGCTTCGATAGCTGGCAGTTCTGGGAAGTGGCGGCGTATGCCTACATCGAGCCGCGGGTGATGTTCGCGGCGTCGTTTAAGGGGATTCAGGCGTAGACGCAGAGTACGCGGTCGCGGCCGGCGAGGTCGCTGGCGACTTCGGTGCGGGCGCTCGGGAACGAGTGTTGCGCTAGTTCGAGCGTGGCGGCGCTCTGCCAGGGGCCGATTTCGCAGAAGAGCGCCCCGCCGTCGGTCAGGTGATTGGGTGCGTTGGCCAGCAGGCGGCGGATCGCGTCGAGGCCATCTGCGCCGCCATCAAGGGAGAAACGTGGTTCGTGGTCGCGGATCTCGGGCTGCGAGGTTTGCCACTGTTCGGTGGTGACGTAGGGGAGGTTGGCCGCGAGGATCTGCACGCGTTCGGTGAGGGGGGAGAGCAGGTCGCCTTCTCGGAAGTCAATGCGGGTTGCGACGCCGTGGTGATTCGCGTTGCGGCGGGCGATGGCGAGCGCGTCAGGCGAGATATCGGCGGCGATGACATGGGCGGTTGGGATGGCGTTCGCGAGCGCTACGGCGATGGCGCCGGAGCCTGTGCCGACGTCTACGATTGTGATTGGCTGGTTGGCGAACCGTTCGTTGGCGAAGGCGATGGCCAGCCCAACCACCGTTTCGGTTTCGGGGCGGGGGATTAGGACGGAGGGCGTCACTTCGAAGTCGAGGCCGAAGAACTCGCGGTGACCGGTGATGTAGGCGAGGGGTTCGTAGGCGGCGCGGCGGGCGAGCAGCGCCGCGAAGGTGGCGGTCTGGTCTGACGTCAGTGGTTCGCTGAGTCGCTGGTACAGACGTTCGCGGTCCACGCCGAGCGCCTGCATCAGCAAGACTTCCGCTTCCAGCGACGCCTCATCGCTTTGCAGCGACTGGCGCGCTTCAAGTAACGCCTCGCGCGACGTCTGCGATCTGGGCGGCGCCGGGCTCATGCCAGCGCAGCCTCGAGGCCGTTGTTCTCGTCCCACTCTTCGAGCGCGTCGATCACGTCGTCGACGTCGCCATCGAGAAGGATCGGGAGGTTGTGGCGCGTGTACGGGGGGCGATGGTCGGTCATGCGGTCCTGCGGGAAGTTGTACGTGCGAATCTTCTCCGCGCGGTCACCGGAGCCAACTTGCGTGCGGCGCGAGGTGTCGATCTGCTCGCGCTGCTTGCGCTGCTCGACCTCGAGGAGGCGGGAGCGGAGGACGGCCATCGCCTTGTTGCGGTTCTTTAGCTGTGAGCGCTCGTCCTGGCAGGTGGCGACGAGGCCGGTGGGGAGGTGCGTAATGCGGACCGCGTTGTCGTTCTTCTGGACGTTCTGGCCGCCGGCACCGCCGGCGTTAAACGTGTCGATACGGAGGTCCTTGGGTTCGATGTGGACGTCGATTTCGTCTGCGGCGGGGAGCACGGCGACGGTGGCGGTGGAGGTGTGGATGCGGCCCTGCGCTTCGGTCTCGGGGACTCGCTGAACGCGGTGGACGCCACTTTCATATTTCAGGCGGGCGTAGGCGCCCTGGCCGTGCACTTCGAAGACGATTTCTTTGAAGCCGCCAACGTCGCTGTGGTGGGAATCGAGGATCTCGGTCTTCCAGTTGTGACGCTCGGCGTAGCGGCTATACATGCGGTAGAGGTCGCCGGCGAAGAGCCCGGCTTCGTCGCCGCCGGCAGCCGCGCGGATCTCGACGATAACGTCTTTGTCGTCGTACGGGCCCTTCGGGATGAGCGCGCGGCGCAGCTTCTTTTCGAGCTCGACGATCCTGGCTTCGGACGCAGTGATTTCTTCGCGAGCCATGGCAACTAGCTCGTCGTCGCCGCCTTCGCTGACGATTTCGTGTGCCTGCGAGAGAGTGTCCTGCAGCTTCTGGTATTCGTCACCGATGCGGACGACTTCGCCGTGCTGGGAGTGTTCGCGGGCCAGTTTCTGGACGCGCTCGTAGTCGCCGGAGATGACCGGGTCGGCCATCTGCTCAGCGAGCTCGTTATAGCGGTCGCGAATGGAGGTCAGTTTGTCCCACATATGTGTGTGCCCCGAACATGAACAGGCCCCCGCTCGGGGGCTTCGCCTCAATTATAGCAGGCGTCGCATCTGACCAGATGCCTTGTTATAACTGTACCGAACATCCGGCGTCTTGACGCTTGAGATAGAAACGAGGGGATCTTGATAAACATTCGCAGACTCTTTGCTCTGACCATCGTCGTCGCGGGGCTCAGCCTAGCACTGGCGGCTTGCGGTGGCGATTCGACTTCCGACGCTACAGCTAGCCCGACAGTGAGTCCGTCACCCAGTCCGACGCTCGCCGCGGCCGACCTGAACGCGCTGCTTTTGCCAGTCCAGCAGGTCGTCGTCGACGGGACGACGCTCGCGTACAGCGCAGCCGACAGCAAGGCGGTGACGCGCGCGGATATCCTGGATGGGTCGTTCGATCCGACGCGTGACGCGGGCGAGCTTGACCAGTACGGGTTCCAGGGCGGGCAGAGGCAGATCTTCGCGAAGGCAAACGATGACGGGACGGGCGTATTCTTCGTCGGGGCGACACTCGATCTGACGGACTCAACTGAGCATGCATCGCAGGTGCCCGACGCCCAGGCGGCGGACTTTGAGAGCGATGTTGGCAAGGCGGCCACGGACGCCTCTGGCACGGAGATCAAGTTCGACTCGTCCACGCCGTATGTCCCAACGGGGATTGCCGGCGCGCACGGTTACCTACAACAAGTCGAATTCAATGGGACGAAGGTGTACTTCACAAATATCGCCTTCGCGCGAGGTCCTCTGGTCCTGCTTGTGTCGACAGCCGCTTACGATGCGAAGGACCACAAAGCTGACACCGAGGCTCTCGCGCAGCAGCTGGATGCCCATGTCTCGACGAAGGTGAAGTCTTAGGCTCTACGACTCTAGCTTTGCTTTGATCGCCGTCAGGTCTTTGTTCAGCATGCTGGGCTGGACGATGTACATCATCGGGCGGAAGACGGTGAGGAGCAGGCCGGTCTTCACGGTCTCGAAGGACTTGGTGACGCGCGTCCCGCCGTTCTGCGCTGCGAGCTCGAAGGCGTGGCGCATCTTGCCGGTGTCGTCGCTGGACTCGTAGACGATCTTCTTGTTTGGGATGAGCTCTGCGATCGTGACGATGCCCTTGTGCTCGCCCATCTGATTGCCGGTGGAGCTGAAGGTCGAGCCCACGGCGACGGGCTCGGGCGACGTCATCTCGACTTTGAGGCCGTGGCTGGACCAGTCGGCATGGTTGCGGATGTCGGAGAGGTAGGCGTAAGCCTTCTCGGGCGGAACGTTCATGTCGATGGACTTTTGGAAGCGGGGCATGGTTGGACCTCCTGCGTGGTGGCCGGATTATACACGCCGCCTTGCATCGGCCGATTCGATGTACTTGCGGTGCGCTTCGATGTGCTCCCAGCCGTCGGCGACGGCGATCTGATCGAGCATCGGGTTCCAGCGATCGGGTAGCACGGACTGGACGACGGCGACGCGGCGGTCGAACGCGCGTTGCGCACGCTCGCGCGCTTCGTCGAGCGAGAGGTTAGCGTCTTCGGATCGCCAGCGGGCGTTGATCTCGTCGTCGGTGCCGGCGGGTCGCGGGATGCCTTGGCCACTGGTGAGCATCGCCTCGAAGTCGTTGGTCGAGTGATCGATCCAGCGGGCGAAGTGGTTGTAGACGTCGCGGGCGTTCCAGTCGGGATCGCGGGCGCTGTGCATGGAGTCGGCGGGGCGAGAATCGAGGATGGCCGTGAGGGCGGCCCACTCGGAACGGTCGCGGGTGAGCATACCGCCCAGGGAATAGGTGTCCATAGAGCAGATTCTAGCGCTGATACGTACGCGTTACGTGATGGGGGCTTGTGTTTGTGTAAACCCAACATGTGGTGGGGCAAGATGGCAGCATGTTAAGAGGACTAATACTCACTGCGTTTACGGTGCTCCTGGCGATCGTGCTGACGCTGACGGGGCTGCGCTTCCTGGCGCTGCTCGCGGACGCTAACCGGGACTCGGAGCTGGTACACGACCTGTACCGGTACAGCGAGTTCTGGGTGAAGCCGTTCTTCAACATCTTCGGGTTGACGAACGAAGCAGTCGATGGTGGCGGCACGTTTGAGCCGGCGTCACTGATCGCATTCGTGTTCTATTTCGTGGTCGGGGCGTTCATTGAGAGCATCCTGGCCGGCGGGCTGGTCTACGGACGACACCGCACGGTGGTCCTAGAGTAGCGATGTTGCGCAAACGCAGCGGCGTACTGGGATGGATGGCGCTCAGCGTGGTGCTGACTTATTTCCTGATTGTCGCAGCTGCCGGCGTCTTTGCCCGCTAGGGCCAGCCTTCAATTAAGGGTTCGAACATCCAGGGGCCAAGCGTTGAGCTTGGCCCCTGGTGCTGTCTCCGGCGATCGGGTTACTTGCGCTTGAGAGCGATGACAGGGATGACGCGGCCCTGGGCTTTCTCGACGTATTCGGCGAACTGGGGGTAGCGCTTGGCCTGCTCGGCGAAGAGCTTGTCGCGCTCCGGGCCGGTGATCTCTTCCGCCTTCGCGGCGAACTTCTCGGTGCCGACTTCTGCCTCGACGTCCGGGTTGGCCTTCAGGTTGCGAAACCAGTCCGGGTGAGCGGGTGCGCCGCCTTTGGAGGCGAAGATGATGACGCGGTCGCCCTCCGGCAGGAACATGAGCGGGTTTACGCGCTCCTTGCCGGACTTGGCGCCCTTCGTGTGGAGGAGGACCATCGGGGCGCCTTCGAACATGCCGCCGACTTTGCCTTCGTTCTCGCGGAACTCCTTGATGATGCTGTTGTTCCAGTCGTTGCCGGTTGCCATTCGAGCCTCCTGTTTGATTGACCTGGCAGTTCAGGTAGGGCGTTTGATTGAAAAATTGCTTTTCGGTTCGTTTGCCGGTGGGTTTGTGTCTGTGGGCGGGGGTGTCCGGGCCGTTCCGGGTGATTGATGTTGGGACTAGCGTTTGGGCTGTCCGGAACGATCATTCCGGCGGTAACCGGGCGGTAGTCGCTTCTCTTAGTTTAGTGCATCCGAAGGGGCGTGTCAGTGCGCGGTGTCACGCGGCGGAGGACAGATCGGCGCTAGGGCCCGATGGCGGGGCAGCCGTCGGGGAGATGCTGGGGCGTGCCGGCAGCGTAGGCGAGCGAGGCGATCAGGTCGCTCATATCGAGGGCGCCGTCGCAGTTGAGGTCGCCGGTGATCTTGCCATTAATCGGCTGCCAGGTGGCGTCTTCGGTGGTCATGCCGAGCTGCGTGAGCCGGGTCTGGCTGCCGCCGCTGGAGGTGGCGCGATAGATGTCGGTGGCGCAGTCGCCGCAGGTTGCCGGCTGAGGGTCGTCACGGGTGGAGCCGAAGACGATGAGCGAGCCGTCCGGGGAATACTCGGCGCCAGTGTCACGCTTGGCCGGGTTGTTGGTGAGGTTGTGGGCGGTTCCGCCGCTGGCGGGGACGGCCCAGACGTCGCTCTGGGTGCCATCGTATTCGGTGAAGATGATTGCCTGCCCGTCTGGCGACCAGCCTTCGACGTTCTTGTAGTCGGCGTTCTGGTAGACGAGCTTCATGCTCTTGCCGGCCGGTGTCATCGTGTAGATGTCCCCGATGCCGCCGGCGCGGTCGCTACTAAAGGCGATGAGTGTGCCGTCCGGCGACCAGGCTGGGCTGAAGTCCTCGTGCGAGCCGGACGCGATGTTGTGCCGGCCAGTGCCGTCTGCGTTGACAACGAAGATGTCGTTGTTGTCGCCGTTGTAAGAGTCGAAGACGAGCTGCTTATCGTCGGGTGAGAAGGTTGCCGTCTCGTCGTCCTGGTTGGCGCTGGTGATCGGGGTCGGGTTCGTGCCGTCCGGGTTGGCGATGATGATGTGGTCGTGGGCGTTGGTGTGGCTGGCGAAGGCGATGTGCTTGCCGTCGTGGGACCAGGTGGGGTACCAGTCGT
The DNA here is from genome assembly GCA_039933275.1 of Chloroflexota bacterium. Lineage (GTDB taxonomy): Bacteria > Chloroflexota > Dehalococcoidia > SM23-28-2 > RBG-16-64-32 > DATKKM01. Next base: position 13,243 of record JBDTOK010000039.1, read on the forward strand.
AGACGCCCGGAGAGTTGGTGATATTGGTCTGCTCGGAGCCGGCAGCGGTCATGGTGTAGATGTCGCCCTCGTGCTCGAAGGCGATGAGGCCGTTCTGGGCGCCGGTGATGCCGCCGATGGGCGGGCAGCCGCGCGGGAGACTGGGTGTGATGCCGCTGAGATAGCTGACGAGGGCGAGCGAGTCGGTAGCGTCGACCTGGGCGTTGCACTGGAGGTCGCCCGGCAGGTCGTGGGGGACGCCAGCGCGCGCGGCGGAGCCGAGGCCGAGGGCGATGAGGGCGGCGATGGCGATTGGTGCGATGCGGGGGTGCATTGGGTTGAGTTTAGCAGAGAGCGGGTACCGGGTTTGTGGCCGCGGAATTGCGCGGATGGGCGCGGATTATTTTGGCCACAGATGAGCACAGATGCACCACAGATGGGCACAGATGAATGCGGTTTGTGGCGGTGCTTCGCTCTCCGTTGGTATCGGGCTGAAGCCTGACCCCCGGTTGGTGGTGGGAAGAAAGAGAGGGCCCCGGAGGGCCCTCTCTCTGTCAGTTGCCGATCTCTTTAGTACCGGCGGGACGTTGATGCTGATCGTTTGCTGAAGCAGTCGCTGCAGTAAACGGGCTTGTCGCCGCGCGGCTGGAAGGGAACTTGTGTTTGCTTGTTGCACTCGGCGCAAGTGGCCGGGAACATCTCGCGCTGCTGTCGGTAGCTGTCGCCGCCGCCGCCGTAGCTTGAGTAGCCGCCGCCGCTGCCGTAGCTGCTGCCGCCGCCACCGCCGCTGTTGCGACGGGCGCTTCGGCAAGAGGGGCAACGCTTGGGTTCTGTGTAGCCCTTGGAGGCGTGGAACTGCTGGTCGTCAGCGGTGTAGGTGAACTCTGAGTTGCACTCTACGCACGTAAGGTTCTTGTCTTCGTAGCTCATACTGATGGTCTCCTTTCTTCGGATTGGCAAGGTGCGACCATCTGAGCTGAGACTACGCTAGGAGTAAGTCGGTGCTGCTGAGGGGGTGCGCTAGGTGTTTGCCTAAGTGCAGTATAGCACGTTTGTGCGGGGTTGTGGGGGCGGTGAATGGCAGTACTAAGGGTCGTCCGGTCCTGGATTCGCCCCTCCTTTCGCTAAACGAGGTCGTTCAAGAATGCCGAGGGCTCAATCCGTGGAGGCGGATTTCGATCGGGCTTTCTTGGCGACATTGGGTCTCCTTTGCGGCGTTGATGTGACATGGCCATTCTTAGCCGTGGCCCCGTAGCCGGCAGCCGGATTGGCGGTGACTCTAGTACGACCGGCAGTTCACCGAGACTCGCGTTGATCGTACCGCCGATGATGACGTGTGGCTGCTGAACTAGCCCTGGCGAAATTAACCAAGGAGTAAACGCAGCGGGATAAGCCATTTCGCCGAATGAATGTCGAAGTGTGGCATGGTACTGAACCGTCGGTAGGTAACGAACTCTTACTGTCAGCCCGTCGGTGTTGCTAATCAAGACGGACATGCAATTCGGCCCGACCTGCCCATTCGACTTGCGAGCCACATCGCGAACGGCATCAACCATGCGCGCCTCGACATCGTCGATTGTCGGGGCCGCTATCACGCTATTCAAAAGAATCTGGCCCTCTTGGTTGTCCATCCATCCCATTGGTGTCTGCGACAATGCAAACTGAGTCCCGCGCTGCCGTACATCATTTTTCAGGGGATAGAAATGATGGCGATCATTCCATGCGATCTGGAAACCGCCCGGAAACGCCGTTGAATTCTGAATCGTCGCAAATACTGGTCGGATTGGTGAGGCAAGACGGCGAGTCTTCCATTGAAAACCTGCGCAGGTGATTTCTAGAGGTTCAACGGATCCCCGCTTTGAATACTCACGTGTAGCGCGGTGTTTCAATCTCTCGATTGATGCTCCAAGATCCTCCGGAATCCTTCGCCGCGGACCAATTCGCATGCCGAATTCTAAGTCTAGAGCGGTGTCGGAGATTTGTTCTGCGATCCAGTGGTCTGTCGTTACTCCGTCGATATAGGCTTTCCCCGAGTAGGCGATTGCGACGACGGCGTTTCTTGCCAAATACACGATAACTTTGTTGGCTTCCGCATCGAATTCTTGAGAACCCCACGTGACGACGCGATCGCTAACTTGCAGAACTGCGCGCTGCGTCAGCAACGAAAGAATAAACGTCACGCGCTATCGTTTCCTCGTATCGTAGGGCTCGCCAACGTCAGCGCCTTACTGGTGATGTCGTTCACCACCGGTCACTGCCGACACTCCATTCAAGCTGGTTCGTAGACGCGGTCGCGAGCATTGAGGATCGTGAGGCCGACGATTTTGCCCGCACGGGTGCGGACGACGACGCCGTCGTCCGTGATGTCGCTGTCGTCGGCGGGCTGGGACTCACCGAAGGAGATGTAGAGAACGTCGCCCTCGTCGTCGTAGTCCAGTTTCACCTTGTCTGTCATCAGGTCCTTTGCCATACGATGCCTCTTTTCAAGAGCCGTTCGAATCGGGAGATGAAGAATGCCGTGATGATGAAGCCGTCGCCGTTCAACTCCCGGTAGACGACCGCGATGTATTTCGGGGCTGCCGGAGCGGACTCGCACCAGGCAAGGGCGATCTTCGACCCACTCCAACCTCGGAGCACGAACTCTGGTTGTTCAATCGCTGCTCGAATCGCATTTGTGTAATCTGGCTCGCCCAGGAACTCTGGGTGATGATCCTGTATTTTACGCCAGATCGTCTGGGTTAGACGGACGGCTCGCCCGTCGACTGAGGTAGCCACGAGGATGGGATCGGCCAACTCACTCCCACTCGATTGTGCCGGGCGGCTTTGACGTGATGTCGTAGACGACGCGGTTTACGGCGGGGACTTCGTTCACGATGCG
>JBDTOK010000040.1:0-15845 GCA_039933275.1 Chloroflexota bacterium
GTGCGCGGGGTTGGGTACATACTGGAAGCGTAATGTTTAACACTGCTCGCTGGCGGCTGACGGTTGTTTTCACGGGCGTTGTTGTCGTGCTGCTGCTTGTTGCCGGCATCGCGATTTACTTCACGACCAGCTCGCTGATTTACCGTCGCGTTGACGCTGAGCTTGCCGACAAAGCGCAAACAGAACTCTTCTTGACCGACCCCGGCGATCACGGCGGCCACGGTCCCGACGATCACGGCGCTCCGCCCACCGGCCAGTTCGACCAGGGCGGATATTTTTACGCGGTGTCCGATACGTCAGGCAACGTGAGCAGCATGTCGTACGACGCCGATGACAATTCGCTGGTGTCAGCGAATACGCTGGCAGCGGCGGTGAAGAACGGTTCGGCCGTTCAGCAGACGACTTCAGCGAACGGCGAAGACCAGCGCGTGTATGCGCTGCTCGTCGATCACCCGGGGCAGAGTGCGCAGGTGCTGCAGATCGGTCGCAGCATCGATTCGGAGCAAGGCGCACTTTCGGAGCTGCGGACGATTCTGCTCGTTACTATTATTGGAAGCATCATCCCGGCGCTTACCGGCGGCTACCTGTTGTCCGGCCGCGCCCTTCGCCCGATCCGCACGTCAGTCGATGCGCAGCGCGCGTTTGTCGCAGACGCTTCGCATGAGTTGCGCACCCCGGTGGCGGTCGTGAAGACGAACGCGGAGTTGCTGGTCAAACATTTACAGTCAGGCAAGCTCGGGCAGTCGCCAAACGATGCGCTGGCGATCGAAGATATTCTCGGCGAGACGGACCGCATGGCGAAGCTTGTCTCGCAGATGCTGACACTGGCGCAAGTTGACGCCGGCCAGCAGACGATCGCGCCGTCGCCGATGTCGCTGGGCGAGCTTGCGGATGAAGTTGGGCGATCGATGCGCGCGCTGGCGGACGCGAAGCAACTGACGCTAGACGTTCGCGCTGATCCGGCGGTCTGGGTAGAAGGACAACGCGATCGTTTGCGCGAAGTTCTCGTGACGCTGGTCGACAATGCGATCAAGTACACGGACGCAGGTGGGCGCGTGGTGCTGGCGGTGGAGCGGCGTCATCGCAAGGCAGTGGTGACGGTCTCCGACACGGGCGCCGGGATACCGAGCGACTCTCTGAAGCACATCTTCGAGCGCTTCTACCGCGTCGACAAGGCACGTACTCGCGATGAGGGTGGTACCGGCCTGGGCCTGGCAATCGCGCGGCACATGGTTGCGGCGCACGGCGGCGACATCAGGATCGACAGCGACGTTGGCAAGGGCACGCGCATAACGATCGAGCTGCGATTGCTCGCGCACGAAGTAACGACGGACGAACCGCTGTCACAGTCGAGCGCTGCGAACTAGGCTTCGGCGGATTCGAGGCCGGCTTCGCGCAGGCGGAAGAACGCGTAAAGCGCGACCGATATCCCGAAGCAGACGGCCATCGCGATCAGAGCGATTTCCGGCGCGCCGTGCGAGATGGCGCTCGAGGACGAGCGGCTGTTGTTGAGCAGGAGCTCCCACGTCAGAAAGGCGGTTGCGCCGGCGGCGAGCAGCCACGCTGGCTTGCTCCAGCTCCAGACTTTGTGGCCGTCCAGATAGCGGATCGGGATCATCTGGAAGAACATCCCTTCCAGGCCGCCGACGAAGACGCCGGCGGCGACCGCTTCAGGGATGGCGGCGAGCCACGTGCCGTGATCGGTCGAGAAGGTGCGCAGCGGATCGATAAGGAGCCAGGCGACAAGGCACAGCGCGAGTAGCGCCAGCACGGGATAGAAGATGACCTTGCCGTCTTCTTCACTAGTGCGTTGGCGGTGGCCGACGACGACCGCGGACGCGATAAAGCCGTAGATGACGAGCGGCTGGAAGTCGTCGATGCGAGTGAGCAGGACGGAGATAAGGGCGAAGGCAACGCCGACGGGAAAGAGTTGCATGACGGTGCCAACGCCAAAGCGATTCGAGATAACGATCTGTGCGCCGTTGTAGATGTATGTCAGCAGCGCTAGCGATACGAGCACGCTGATCAGCACAACAAGACTCTTCGAGTTGAGGCCGAACCCAGGCTCGGCGAGCCCGTAGATCACGGCGGCGAGAGCGATCAACGCAAGCGGCGGACCCAGCGAACCGGCGAGCTTACCTCTGCCGAAGATGTCGTGCAGCCTGGCGCTGACCCATTCGATGGGACCAAAGATGACTTTGAACGCGTGCTTAAACCAGTCGTGGTTCTCTTCGACGGTCTTGTTGAAGAGCTCCGCGGAAAGCAGCAGGAGGATCAGCGTAATGCCGGCAAGCACGATATTTGTAGCGATGACGCCGGCGTTAGTCGAGATGTCTTTCGTCGAGAGTACGTTCTGGAACATGCGTGGGCGTGGCGAACCGCCGCCGTCGTTGTCATTTGACTTGCCGCCGGGGATTGGCGTGACGCCAGGGGCGGCCGTCGGTGTTGGCGCAGGTGAGCGCGTCGGAGTTGCCTGCGGCTGGCGAGACGGTGTGACGCTCGGCGTTCCCTTCGGTGTTGGCGTTGGTGTGATGCTTGCCTTCGGCGTCACGCCTACTCCACCGACGGGCGTGCGAGTCGGTGTTGGTGTCAGCGGAGGGTTGGTTGGCGGCCCTTCCGTTTGTCCCGGCGCATCGGTCGGTGGCGGTGTTGGCGCCGCTGTTGGCGTTGGAGTTGGCGCTGTTGCAGGCGGTGCGGTTGGCGCCGGCGTTTGCGTGGGCGCGTGCGTGGGCGTTGGCGTCGGCTCGATTGTTGGTGTCGGCGTTGGCGGGGGTGTCGGGACGGGTGTTGGCACCGGCGTTGGCGACACGGTTGGATGCGGTATCGGCGTTGGTGTCGGTGTGGGCGCCGGCGTGTCGGTTGGTTGCGGCGTTGGGTTGATGCTCGGCGGGGTCGTTGGAATCGGCGTTGGCGTTGGCGTCGCAGGTCCGACGACCGTGAAGGGAAGATCGGTGTAGTACCAGGTTTCGCCGGATCCGTTCAGCCAGCAAACGGTGACGGTGTATGGACCGGGCGTTGCGTCGAAGGGGACTGTGTTGTCGTACTCCGTTGTACCCGTATCCGCCGGGATCTGTCCGAAGCCAACGACGCTTGAGCTTGGCGGCGGGCTCTGGTGATTCCATTCCCAAATCGATTGCACATCTTGCGGGCCGAACGGATCGGCCTGCGCACCGCGAATCGACACTTTGAATGCCGATGACGCCTCGCCTGTATCGGGCGCGAGAATGACGGTGGCCTGTGTGTCCGGCGCCAGCGACCCGCGGTTGTCACCGCAACCGCTTAGTCCGGCGAACGCTGTGTGCGAATCGCCGTGCATGAAGAGAGCGATTGCGACGAGGCCAACGACAGCAATCGCGGTGAGAAATCGCAAAGATAGAGTCATCTTCGTTTCTAGACGTGCAATCGCGTCTGAAGTTACTCCGAAAGAGCCCCTCATATCTGCACAGAACGCAATATGCATGTTCAGGTTACGATTTGAATTATGACCATAATGCTGGCACACTAGGCCATGTTGCTTGCGCCCGGGGCGCTTTCGCCGACTCTACCCGACAAGAGCGCGGCGAAAATCCTGCAGGACAAGTAAGGCAAGAGACTACTGATAAGAAGACACGGCCTGATAATAATTCTGGCGCTCGCTGCAGTGCTCGCGTATCCAGCACTTGGCATCGGAAGTTCAGCCAGCACACCCGCCAGCGTTGCGGTTGTTATCGCCCCAACTCCAACAGCTCAGCCCGCCGTGCAAAAAGTTGCAACGCGCACGCCAGCGACACAACAACTGCGCGCCACACTTGTCGCCGCGACACCGACTGCGCAACCCTCCCCTACCGCGCTACCAACGCCAACGCCTGAGCCGTTGCCAACAATGGAAGTGCGCGCGGGCGACACGCTGCTGGAGCTCGCGGTGTACTACAACGTGACGCCGTTCGACATTGCATCGGTGAACGGATTCAGCGTGGACGATTACTTGCAGATCGGCGAGGCGCTGGCAATTCCGGTGTCTAGCGCTAACTTCTCGATCCCGCCGGACCCGAACTTTGTTGCAGCGATACCGGCGGCGGATGACTCGCCGGCGATCGCCTCGGAGCCGGACCCCGAACCTGAGCCACAACCGACGCCACCGCCAACACCAGAACCAACGCCACCGCCGACGCCGTACATCCCGCCATCAGGCTCAGACGTTGTGGCAGCGATCTGCTCGCTGCCCTGGCCGTGCGACCAGATGGTTCGCATCGCGAGCTGTGAATCTGGGCTGAACCCGCGCGCGGTGAACCCAGCGGGCTATTACGGCATCTTCCAGATCTCCGAGCAGATTGCGGGCTGGGACGACGCGCTGACCAACGCGACCTACGCCTACTACTCGAAGTACGCACCGGCGGAGGCACGCGGCGATGCGCTGGCGCCGTGGCCGGTCTGCCGCTACTACTAGCGGCGCGTGACGCAGGTCACAGAGCCCGCCCGGTGACTTTCCGCTAGACTCTGCGCATAGACACAAACGCACAGTAAAGCGAAGGAGCCCACCATGCCCGCAGTATTCGTTCACGGCGTACCGGAGTCGCACGTAATCTGGGACCCAATCCGCGCGAAGTTGTCGCGCAAGGACACGATCGCCGTTGACCTTCCTGGGTTTGGCGCGCCACTCCCGTCGGGCTGGGGCGCGACGAAAGAAGAGTACGCCGACTGGCTGACGAAAGAGATCGAGAAGATCGGTGAACCAGTCGATCTTGTTGGACACGACTGGGGTTCGCTGCTGACGCTCCGCGTCGGATCGACTCGACCCGATCTGATTCGCACGTGGACGGGCGGTTCCGGCGCGATTCACCCCGACTACGTCTGGCACGATATGGCGAAGATGTGGCAGACGCCGGGCGTCGGTGAGCAGGTGATGGCGGCGATGACCGGCGATGCGCTGAAAGCGGGACTCGCCGGCGGCGGCATACCGGAGGCGGACCTGGACGCCATCGCAAGAAAGATTGACGACACTATGAAGGACTGCATCCTCAAGTGGTACCGATCGGCGGTGAACGTCGGCAAGGAGTGGGGGCCGGACTTAATGCACCTGTCGGAGCGGCCGGGCATGCTTATCTGGGGCGTCGACGATCCATACATGGCGATGCACTACGCCGAGGACATGGTGAAGGACACGAAAGCGAAGATGGTGAAGCTCGAGAAGACGGGACACTGGTGGCCGCTGCAGCGTCCGGCCGAGGCTGCGGCCGCCCTCGAGGAGCACTGGGGCCCGCTGTAACGAAACGCTCGCGCCGCCGCTTCAACCTGTAGGGGGCGTTCGCCTTCAAGGGCGCGCGCTGTCGTATTAAGCAGTGGAGGACGGAAACTAGGCGCATGGACGACGATAGCAGAGACGACGAGCGCGTCGTGCTGGAGCGCGGCGGAGCGGAGCACGAGTGGCACGATGCCGACTACGTGCCGCCGCTACCGCCTGTCCCACTGTCAACGCGATTGCGCCGGCTGATCCCCGACTGGGCTGATTACCAATGGGCGCGCCAGTTCCGCGTGGCGGTGCTGGCCCTGCTCATTGTTGGAGTTGGGTTCTTCTTGCTATTCGGGACGCTGAAGGGGTTTCGCGCGGAAGGCTTGAGCATGGAGCCTTCGCTGCACAACGGCGACGATGTCGTCGTCAATCGCCTGGCGTATGCGCACATCGATTTCGGGATGATTAGCTGGTTGCCGTTGATCAACATCGACGCCCGCTGGAAGACGCCTGCACGCGGCGACATCATCGTGTTCCATTCGCCGGTGGAGGACAAAGAGCTGGTGAAGCGCGTCATCGGACTGCCAGGAGACACGGTAAAGATCGACGACAGCGAAGTTGTACTGAACGGCGCGCCGCTGTCCGAGCCATACGCTGTAGGCAAGACGACTTGCATTGACGCATGCGATTGGACCGTGCCCGACGACTCGTACTTCGTGCTTGGCGACAACCGGCAGAACAGCCTGGACTCGCGCAGCGGGTGGTTTGTGCCGATCGACAACATCGCGGGCAAGAAGCTGTTCACGTACTAGTTGGCATTTGACAGCAGGCTGTCGGTGCTACGCTCTTCAGCGTGAAGTTCATTGCTCCTTGCTTGACGCTGACCCTAGCGCTATTCGTCGCTTGCGGTGGGGGTGATTCTTCTACTGCTACTCCTAGTCTTGGCGTCGTAACGGCGACGAGCACTCGCGCGTCGTCTGCGTCGCCTACGCCGCAGCAGACGTCAGTGGTGATCACGGGCACTCCAGGGCGGACGGCGACTCCGAGTGCGGCTCCAACGTTTGTGCCGCAACCGGTGCCCGCTGGCTTTCCCATTGACCCGAATACGCATCTTGGGGTCGTCGTCGGCGACATTGGCTCGCGGCAGTTGGTGCTAGATGGGAGCGGGCCGACGGCGTACGACTACGCGCTCAACGACCAGCCGTCTGACGATCCGAACCGCGCGAATCGGTCCGGATGGAACTGCGCGACGCACTACGAATACGAGGGCGCGCCGGCCGTCGACTTTTATTTGCGAGAGGACACGCCGATCATCGCGACGATGGATGGAACGGCGACACTGAATATCATCTCGCCTGAGAACGACTTCGACCGCTACGGCATCCCGCGTGAGCCGTACATCGGCAACCCGGACCGCAGCCGCGCGCCGGTCACGCCGTTCCCCGGGCCGAGCGGTGGGCTCGGCGTTTACGTGCACATCGAGGACACAGACTATGTGACGGAGTATGGCCACCTGGACATCGACTTCACGCTGAACTCGGTGCCAGACTCGGCGTTCAGTGACGGCTACGATCGGAACACCAACTATCACCAGATCTTTGCGGGCGCGCCTGAGCCTCGGCTGATCACGACGATCGCGACGTGGTACGTGCACAAGGGCGACGTGATCGGGATGAGCGGCGACGCAGGATACAGCGAAGGGCCGCACCTGCACTACACGGTCGCGCACCTGGGCGGATCGCCTCGCTGCCCGACGAACGAGGCGGGCTTCAGCGACGGCGGCTGGTTGTTCAAGTGAAACCCGCGACCTGGGCGATACTCGCAGCGTTGTTCGTGTTCGTGCTGCTTGTCGCTCTGGTGCTGCTCGCCTACGTCGTTCCGGACAACGGCGGCGATGAGGGCGCTGTCATGCCGGCGTTCGCGTTGACAGCCTCCGCCATTCGCGCTACTCTCACGTGCGCGTAAGAGTTCACAATTCGCCCCAGATGACGGAGGTGCACCATGCCTGACACGATTTTCGAGAAGCTACCCAGCGGCGTCGCCAAGATCACGCTGAACCGCCCGGACAGCCTGAACGCGATGGGCGGCGACTTGATGCCGCTGCTCAGCCAGCACCTGCGCGAGGCCGCATACGACTCGAGCGTGCGCTGCATCGTGCTCACCGGCGCCGGGCGCGCGTTCTGCGCCGGCGGTGACGTTAAGGGGATGGCCGCGCGACAGGATATCCTGGGCGACAGCAACGGGAACGCGCCGTCGTCGCCGTCGGGCCAGCTCGCCCGATCGCTGCAATTCCTCCGGCAGTCGCAGCGAGACACGAGCCTCATGCTGCACACGATGCCCAAGGTCACAATCGCGATGATCAACGGGCACGCTGTTGGCGCGGGGCTTTCGCTGGCGCTGGCCTGCGACATGCGCATCGCCTCGGACAAGGCGAAGATCGGGACAGCGTTCCGCAACGTCGGATTCTCGGGCGACTTTGGCGGCTCGTACTTCATGACGAAGATCGCGGGCATCGAGACGGCGCGGTACATGTACTACACGGGCGAGATCGTGGATGCTGAGCGCGCACACAGCCTGACCCTCGTGAGCAAGGTGTTCCCGCACGATGACCTCGAAGCCGAGACGATGAAGATCGCTGAGCACATCGCCGCTGGACCAACGCTGGCCTACGCGCGAATGAAGGAAAACCTGAACCGCGCGGAGACGTCCGACCTGGCGACAGCGCTGGACGCGGAGGCGCTCAACATGCTGCTGTCCGGCCAGACGAAGGACCACATCGAAGCAGCGCGCGCGTTCGTCGAAAAGCGACAACCGACTTTCGCGGGAGAGTAACAATGCCCGGTCTCGAAGCTGACATTTATCGAGGCTTCGAGTTAGCGCTGCACGATCCTGGCATCGCGCTGATTACGTTCAACCAGCCGGAGCGGTTGAACGGCATGACGCAAGACATGAAGCGCGACCTCGTCGAGGTGCTGGTGACCGCGCAGATGGACGAGGCGGTGCGCGTTGTCGTGTTTACTGGCTCCGGGCGCGCGTTCTCGGCGGGCGACGATATCAGCGGGCGGCCGCGATCGAGCGACGGTGCTCGCGCGCTGGTGCCGCGCATTCCGGGCGGCCACGACACGCCGATCGGGACGTACGAGGGGCTGCGGATGCTGTCTCAGTCGCTAAACCTGGCGGTGCGCAATCTCGACAAAATTTCGATCGCCGCGATCAACGGCGTGGCAATTCAGACCGGGCTCTCGCTGGCGCTGTCTTGCGACTTCCGCATCGCGGCGGCGGACGCGCGGATGGGCAGCGGCACGCTCCGCTACGGACTGATGCCGGACGAGGGCGGGCAGTTCTTGCTTGTGCAGTTGATAGGCGTCGCGCGGACGATGGACTTCTTGATGCGAAACCGCATCGTCAGCGGCGAGCAAGCGCTGGAGCTTGGCCTCGTGCATGAGGCTGTGCCCGGCGACCAACTGCTCGACCGGACGATGGAGCTGGCGCACGAGCTGGCAAACGGCCCGCAGGTGGCAATGCGGCTGCTCAAGCGCAGCGTTTACACGGCGGCGGAGTCAACGTTCGCGCACGCGCTGGACGACATCGCGACGAAGACGGCGATCTCGGACCACCACGCGGACGCTCGCGAAGGTGTGCGAGCGTTCCAGGAAAAGCGAACCCCGAAGTTCAACGCGCCGGGTTGAAGGGGCCACAGATCGGCGCAGATTTCCACAGATGCCGTCTAGCTAAGACATTCGTCTCCGCCAGATCACATCTGTGAAATCTGCGGCTCGAATTGAGGCTAGAGCACCAGCTTTGCAGCTACTTCCATTACCTGCGGCGGCCCGGCGATCATCATCGTCGTCAGGCAGGTCTCTTTCCACTGCTCAAGGTCGTCTTTGATCTTGCTCATCGGCCCGATTAGCGCCACGTCTTGTACGAGCTCCAGTGGGATCATCGCTGCGGCTTGCTGCTTGTCGCCGGCGAGGTAGAGGTCCTGCACCTTCTTGGCGACGTCGCCCCAGCCCATACGCACGAAGACGTCGTGGTGGAAGTTAGCGCCGCGCGCCCCCATCCCACCCATGTACAGCGCGAGGTTCGGTCGGATGAAGTTGGCGGCTGACTCCATGTCGTCGGTCGGGATCATGATCATCATCGCGGCGACTTCGAAGTCAGCGATGGTCTTGCCGTCCGTGCGCTTGGCGAAGCCTTCGTTCAGGGCGTCGCGGTAGAACTTGTCCATCTTTGGCGTGAAGTAGAGCGGCAACCAGCCATCCGCGATCTCAGCGGCCAACGATACGTTCTTCGGTCCCTCCGCCGCGAGGTAGATCGGGATGTCGGTGCGGAACGGGTGCAGCGTCGACTTGAGCGCTTTGCCCAGGCCCATGCCGTCTTTGCCCATGTACGGGAGCTGGTACTGCTTGCCCTCGTAGCCGACACGCTCTTCGCGCTTGAAGATCTTGCGGAGGATGTCGACGTACTCGCGGGTGCGCTCCAGCGGCTTCGGATACGGCTGGCCGTACCAGCCTTCGACCACCTGCGGCCCGGAAGCGCCGATGCCGAGGATGACGCGGCCGCCGGACAGGTGGTCCAGCGTCATCGCAGCCATGGCGAGTGCGGCGGGCTGACGTGCCGATATCTGCGCGATCGATGTGCCCAGCTTGATCTTGGTTGTCTTGGCGCCCCACCAGGCCAGCGGCGTGATGGCGTCGCTGCCGTAGGCCTCGGCGGCCCACATGGAGTCGTAGCCAAGGTCTTCTGCCTGCTGAATTGTGTTCTCGATACCGGGAGGCGGCCCGGAGGACCAGTATCCCGTGCCCAACCCGAGTTTCATCTTCTTAGCCATGGTTTCCCCCTGTTTCACCTTCGATTTGTGGGCGACAGAGCGCCAATGCGCACTATCCAACGTCTGCAACCTGCTGTCCACTGGGCAAACGTATCCAATCCGCGATGTGGCGCGTCTTAACTAGTGGGTTATGTCGCGCGTTATCGGTATTGTGCGACTTTTCCCAGCAAGGAAATACTGATACAAATCAGCGGTTACCAATAGCATGATCGAATCCAATTCAGCCAGTCCGTCAATCGCATACTTCTCGATGGAGATGGGCCTCGACCCAGAGATTCCGACGTACAGCGGCGGCCTCGGCGTGCTTGCGGGCGATAGCCTGCGCGCGGCGGCGGATCTGCGGCTGCCGATGGTCGGCATTACCCTCGTCCATCGCAAGGGCTACTTCCGGCAACGCCTGGACGCTGAGGGTCACCAAACGGAGATCCCGGACTCGTGGTCGCCGGAGGAGAGGCTGCAGGAGGCGGGCCAGCGCGTCACCGTGCAGATCGAAGGTCGGACGGTGCACCTGCGGGCCTGGCGCTATGAGGTGCAGGGCACGGCTGGTAACGAGTTCGCGCAGCCGATCACGGTGTACTTACTGGACACGAACCTGCCGGACAACGACCCGCAAGACCAGCGCCTGACAGACGAACTCTACGGCGGCGACACGCGATACCGGCTGTCGCAAGAGGTGATCCTCGGTATGGGCGGCGTGGCGATGCTGCGCGCGCTCGGCTACAACGACATTCGCACATACCACATGAACGAAGGGCACTCGGGTCTCTTAGTGCTGTCGTTGCTGGAAGACCAGTTGAACGGCGGCAATCCGGACGACTTGAGTGATCGCGCGATCGAAGCGGTCAAGCAACAGTGCGTCTTCACGATCCACACGCCGGTACCGGCGGGCCACGACGTCTTCACCGAGCCGCTCGTCGAGCAGGTCCTGGGCGAAAAGCGGCTGCAGATCTTGCATCGCGCGCCCGCCTTCGAGGAGGGAATGTTCGACCTGACGGCGTTCGTGATGTACTTCGCGCGCAAGGCAAACGGCGTCTCGAAGCGCCACGCCGAGATCACGCGGGGGATGTTCCCTGGCTACGAGATCGCGGCGATCACCAACGGCGTACACGTCGGGCAGTGGCTCTGCGATCCGATCGCGGCGATGCTCGACCGCTCCTGCGACGGCTGGCGGCGCGACAATCGCTACCTGCGCTACGCCGCTGACCTTCCGCTGTCGGAAATACGGAACGCGCACGCTGAAGCTAAGAAGCAACTATTCATCGAAGTGCAGAGGCGGCGCGGCGTGACGCTCGACCCGAACGTTCTAACGATTGGTTTTGCGCGACGGGCAACCGGCTACAAGCGCGGTGATCTGATCTTCTCCGACATAGAACGGCTGAAGGGGATCGTGCGGAAGGCAGGGCCGCTACAGGTGATCTACTCCGGGAAGGCGCACCCGCGTGACGAAAGCGGAAAGCTCATCATCGAGCAGATCTTCCTCGCGGCGAAGGAGCTGGAAGGTTCGATCAACGTGACCTACGTAGAGGACTACGACATGGGCGTCGCGAAGTTCCTCTGCGCGGGCGTCGACCTCTGGCTGAACAACCCGCAGAAGCCACTCGAAGCGTCGGGCACGAGCGGAATGAAGGCGGCAATGAACGGCGTGCCCAGCCTCAGCGTGCTCGACGGCTGGTGGGTTGAGGGCTGCTTCGAAGGCGTGACGGGATGGGCGATCGGCGACGAGAACCCCGCGGAGGAGCAGGCGGAAGTGGACTCGCTGTACGACAAGCTTGAGGGCACGATCATGCCGCTGTTCTATCACTACGCAGACAAGTACACGGCCGTCATGCGCGGCTCGATCGCGGTCAACGGCGAGTTCTTTAGCGCGCAACGCATGATGTCCCAGTACTACCGAAACGTGTACCGTACCACGGGCGAAGGCCCCAGCCGGTGATGGGCCAAACGTTCGCCGGACCCATCACCATTGGCCGCGACCAGCACCGGAAGGCACTCGTGCCTTAAGCGCTACGCCAGGGAGCGGCGCGGGTTTTTCACCGGCAGCCGATCGTACTTCAGCGGCTGACTTTCCAGCGTGTAAGCCTTCTTGATGGCGCGGGCCTGCTGTTGGTTTCTCTTATTCGCTGCAGCGATAAGGTCGCGGACGTGCTGGCGAGCTGAATCGTCGGGCAGGTAACTCAACATGGGGCGTCCACCTTTCTGGGGCTGGGCAGGCATTACTCGCGCATGATGCCCCGTGGTGGAGCGAATCCAGATAAGGCGCGGTTTTCGAACAGTGAAGGTTGGGTTTAGCCTTAACCGGCAGTTACCGGCGGTTGAAGTGCTACAATCGCCGCGTTCAAGGAGGGGAACTATGGTCAGCCAAACGCAGGTCTACGGCGATATCGAAGCGCGGGACGATTACACGCACCCGCTGGGGCCGGAGAAGAACTTCAACGAATCGATGTACTTCAACTTCTTCGACACGAAGCTGAACCGCGGCGGCTTCCTGCGTATCGGCAACCGCGCGAACGAACACTACGCCGAAGTGACGCTGACCGTATACGAGCCCGACGGCGCGGTGCTGTTCAACTACAAGCGCCCGGAGATCACAACAAACGACGCCTACGACGCCGGCGGCATGCGCTTCGAGACGCTGGAGCCGCTGGTGCGACACCGCACAACGTACGAAGGCTCGGCGGTGTACCTGGCGACGCCAGAGGCAATGAGCGACCCCGGTCAGGCGTTCCGAGACAACCCGCACAAGAAGATATCGATCGATCTGGTGCACGAGGCTGTGGGGCCGGTTTACGGCTCGACCGGCGGCAATCGCGTGATCGTCGACCCGGAGAAGGAGTTCGCGAAGGCGCACTACGAGCAGCACATGCACGTCACCGGCAAGTTGGCGATTGGCGACGACACGTACGAGATCGACGGCTACGGACTGCGCGACCATTCGTGGGGGCCTCGTTACTGGCAGAACATCCACTCCTACCGCTGGCTGACGATGAGCTTCGGGCCTGCGCTGAACATCATGGTCTCGGAGATCCGTCCGTCGCCGCAGTCGCGCACAACCGGCGGCGTCGTCATCCGCGACGGCAAGTTGGAGCGCATCATCGGCGTCGAGATCGACTCGAAGTTCGACGACGACCGGCCGTTCCACCGCTCGATGAAAGCTGACCTGACGCTGGACGGCGGCGAAGTCGTCACGGTGGAAGGGCGCGTGACGGGGTTCATCCCGCTCCGCAACCGCCGCGACGGTCTGGTCACGCACATCGGCGAGGGAATGACGGAGTACAAGTGCCTCGGCCTGACGGGAACGGGGATTAGCGAGTACTTGGACCAGGTGGAGTAGAGCTGCCTAACGCGCAGCAGCTTCCGCAACGCGGTTTATCACGCTGTCCCACGGCCGCGCCTGCACCGCAGGGAGACCCAGCCGCTCACACTCGTCCTTGAGCCACCGGCCGAACAGGCGGCCCACCTGCGCGCGCTTCTCGCAGTCAGTCCAGTTCGGCTCCCGCCTCTTCAGGTTGCTCAGGATCACGTCTTCGTCAGGCTCGTAGATGAAGACAGTGCGCACTCGTTCTGAGGCTTCAGTAAAGAACTCCGGCAGTGCGTAGTCGCCGTCCAGTACTACCGGCATGCTCGTCTCCAGGTGGTTTTCGATCACCGCTGATAATGCGGGCCGAAGCGCTCTGCACGTTTCCAGGAAGTGTTCGATTATCTCCTCCGGAGGTAGCTCCGCCGCCCCTGCGTGCGTGTTCCAGTAGTGGAGAGCCGGCTGTTGCTCCGGTGTGGTGATCGCCGTTGCGGTGATGCACAAGTCGTCGATCTCGCAGATCGCAACGCCAAACTGATGCGCGAGAGGATAGCTCACGCTCGTCTTGCCCACGCCGGACGGCCCGCCGATGACGAGAACATCCCAGGGGCGGTTCGATTCCTCGGGCATGGCGGAAATTGTAGCGCATGCCTACAATCGCTTCCGTGACCCCCGACGAAGCCTCCGAAAAGCTCGGCGCGTTCCTTCAGCGCGAACACGCCGCCAAGAAAGTCCGCGTGGAGAACATGCGGCTGCTCACGGGCGGCGCTTCGCGGCAGACGTGGTCGTTTGATGCGACAGTGGAGCACGCTGATGGTCGAAGCGAGACGCTAGCTCTGGTGGCCCGCGCTGACCCGCGCGTCGGCGTGAACACGATGTCGCGGGAGACGGAGTACCGCGTGCTGCAGGCGGCGTACGACGCCGGCGTCCCGGTCCCGCGCATGCACCTGCTAGGCGACGATTCGCTGGGGGTACCGTTTTTCCTGATGGACCACGTCGAGGGTGAGACGATCGCGCGCCGCATCTTGCGCGACGATCAGTACGCGGAGGGGCGTAAGGTCATGGCGTCGCAGCTGGGTGAGATCGCGGCGGCGATTCACCGCGTGCCGCTCGATACACCGGGCCTGGCCAAGCTGCCGCAGACTGAACTCGGCCTCACCCCTGCGGAGACGGAGCTCGCCCGAATCGAGGCGACGTATCGCTCGATCACGCTCGATCCGCATCCAGCGTACGAGCTGGCGTTCCGCTGGCTCAAGCGCAACGTGCCGCCGCAATCGGACCTGACGCTAGTGCACGGAGACTACCGCATGGGCAACCTGATCGTCGGGCCGGAGGGCGTGCGATCGGTGCTGGACTGGGAACTCGCGCACATCGGCGACCCGATGGAGGACTTCGGGTTCTTGTGCGTGCGGTCGTGGCGCTTTGGCAACGATCATCTTCCAGTGGGTGGTGTCGGCCAGCGCGAAGAGTTGTACGCGGCGTACGAGCGCGCGGGCGGCCGCAAAGTCGATCCGCAGGTGCAGCGCTGGTGGGAGATCCTGGGCAACCTGCGCTGGGGAATAATCTGCATCATGCAGGCGCGCGCGTACCTGGACGGACTGTCGAAGTCAGTGGAATTGGCGACGATCGGGCGACGGACGGCGGAGACGGAGTGGGAGCTGATGGAGTTGCTGGGCGCGGGAAGCGAGCAGGGTTAGGCCATGCAAGACCGCCCGACCTTCGATGAGCTGCTTGGTGCCGTGGAAAACTTCCTGGACACGGAGATCGTGCCGAACGTGCCTGGCGCCCGCGGCTTCCACGGGCGAGTGGCGGCAAATGCGATCCGGATCGTGCGGCGGGAGTTGGAGCGCGAGGACGAGGCGCTGGCAGCGGAGTGGGCGGGCCTCGACGCGCTGATGGTGGCCGAGACGCCACCCATGGGCCGGAAGGCGCTGCGAGAGGCCCTGCGGGAGCGGAACGAGGCACTCTCGGCCCGCATTCGGGGCGGAGAGGCGGACGACGGCGAATTTGCACAGAAAGCGGCTCAACATGTGCGAAATATCGTGCGGGAGAAGCTTCGGACAACCGATCCTGAACTGCTACTACGATCAAATGAGGGTGGACATTAACGGCAATTGCCCGTTACGCTTCTTCAGTCAACCCCAGCCCCTGGGGACATTCGAGAAGGAGACAGACCCGTGCGTAGTCCTAGACTCATTATCCTTGCTTTTAGTCTCGCGATTGCCGTGATGCTGCTCGCCGTCGCGGCCTGCGGCGGCGGCGACGACAACGCCTCAACCACACCGAAGCCGTCCGGCTCCAGCGCGGCGCAGAGCTCGTCGACTGGATCGACCAATAACACGAGCGCTGCCACTTCGGGCGCCACCGAGCAGGCAACGCCACAAACGAGCGACGACATCCTCGCCCAGTTATTGGCGCTCGGGAAGGACATCAAGCAGGTGACCGGCAAGGTCACGTACCAAGTCTCTGACACGTCGGCAGGCGAAACACCGACGACCAGCACCTACACG
>JBDTOK010000041.1:0-15764 GCA_039933275.1 Chloroflexota bacterium
TCGCTGACCGGCTCGGCATCCCGTTCATCATCGTCCCGATCGAGCCTGCACACGCCGCTTTCCTCCAGATGCTGGAGCCGGTCTTCCAGCAACTAGGCGGCACTGGTACGGACATTGCCGAGCAAAACATCCAATCGCGCATCCGCGGCAACGTCATCATGGCGCTCTCTAACGACCTCGGCTGGATTGTGCTCACCACCGGCAACAAGAGCGAGTTCGCCACTGGCTACGCAACCCTCTACGGTGACATGTCCGGCGGCTACGCGGTCATTAAGGACGTCCCGAAGACGCTGGTCTACGACCTCTGCCGCTACCGCAACACGATCTCGCCCGTCATCCCCGAGGCCGTCATCACGAAGCCCCCGAGCGCCGAGCTAAAGCCCGGCCAACTCGACCAGGACACGCTTCCGCCGTACGCGATCCTGGACGAGATCATCGAGCAATACGTCGAGCAGGATCGCAGTGTCCAGGACATCGTCGACGCCGGCTTCGATCGCGACACCGTCGTTCGTGTCGTCGGCATGATCAACCGCAACGAATACAAGCGCCGCCAGGCCCCGCCCGGCGTAAAGATCACCCCCAAGGCATTCGGCCGCGACCGAAGGTTGCCGATCGCACACAAGTACGCCGGGCTGTAGCCCGACCACTTGACCGTCGTCCGCTTACCCGCGACTCTAACGCCATGACCATCAGCGCTATCTTCTTTGACTTCGGAGGCGTGCTCTTGCAGCACGCTGACGGCGTCGATCACAAGGCGATCGAGGAGCGCTTCGCCCTTGAGCCGCGCACGCTCATGCGTTGCCTCTACCGCGATAGTCGCTACTTCGACTTCCAGGTCGGGAAATGCACCCACGAAGAGTGGCAGGCTTCGATCCGCGTCGCCGCCAACAACGCGCTGGGCGAAGAGCGCGCCCGCGAAGTGCTTGAGGCATACGAGCAAGCGGAGCGCCCACTTAACCCGCAGATGCTCTCACTGATCGAGCGATTGCGCGGCGCTGGCTACAAGACCGGCATCATCTCCAACACCATCCCCGGCCTCGAAGCGCGGCTCAAGCAGAACGCGGCGCACATCATTCCGCTGTTCGACGTGCGCATCGGCTCCGGCGATCTCGGAATCGCCAAGCCCGACGCAGCTATCTTCGAGCACGCCCTCCGCGAGCTGGACGTCGCGGCCGAGGCCAGCGTCTTCACGGACGACGTAAAGGCCTACGCCGAAGCCGCTTCGTCCGTGGGCATGCACGGCCTGCATTTCACCGGCTACGACCAGTTCGCCGCAGACCTGCGATCTATCGGCGTCGACGCCTGATTCGCCAGCCCGGCGACATAAGCACAAACCAGGCCGCATTCGCCTTGTAATCCCCGGCCGCCTCTGGCACAATTAAATAAGCGAACAACTCGCTTTCTAAACAGGGGATGACTCACATGATGAACGTTTCCGAAAAAGCCGCCGAAAAGGCCCGCGATCTCTTCAAGGAGAAGGGTCTTCCCGAAGACACCGGCCTGCGCGTCTTCGTCGTTGGCGGCGGGTGCTCCGGCTACCAATACGGCATGGCCCTCGCCCGCGACGTCGACGCCGAAGACCTGATCATCGAGAACCGCGGCGTCAAGATCGTCATCGATCCGGACAGCGCACCGCTGCTCGAAGGCGCGGAGATCGACTACGTCGACGACCTGATGAAGGCGGGCTTCACGATCTACAACCCGAACGCGGTCAAGTCATGCGCGTGCGGCACGTCGTTCCAGACAGCGGACGGCGGCGGCCAGGCAAAGGCCTGCTGCTAACCCAAACTTAGTACTCGGACCAGAGCCCGGCGTAAACGCCGGGCTCTTTGCTTTGCCGCTCGTATAATCGGTTCGTGCTACTCAATCAGGAAAGCGATTCGCAGGGCTGGGTGCTGAAGGCGCTGCGCGAAGCTGGCAACTCCATCATCCGGGAGCTCTCCGGCATCGACGAGAAGGTGCTGAATAAACGCCCGGCCGAGGGCGAACTCTGCCTCAAAGAGATCGCCGCTCACCTTCGCGACGCTGAGGAGTTAGCTAACCTGCAGATGCAGGCGCTGATCGAATCGAAGAGCAAGCCGATCCCCGTCTGGGACGTCGACGTGCTGCCGCTGGAGCGCGACTACCGCTCCTACTCGCTGCGCAAACTGTTGTCCGAGTTCAGCACAATGCGCCGTGAGACGACTTACCTCCTCTGGGACATCGATGAGCGGGACTGGAAGCGCCCCGGCAAGCACCCCTACAAGCGAGAAATCACGCTCGAAGAGATCGCTCGCGCCCTGGCGCAGCACGACCTC
Organism: Chloroflexota bacterium; assembly: GCA_039933275.1. GTDB lineage: Bacteria > Chloroflexota > Dehalococcoidia > SM23-28-2 > RBG-16-64-32 > DATKKM01. Next base: position 2,298 of record JBDTOK010000041.1, read on the forward strand.
GAGCACCTGTGGGAGGTGCGGCAGATGAAGTACGACTTCGGGATCGAGGATCGCTCGGGCGGCAGCGCCTGGGTCGACTTTTAGCGGCGGCTACTTAGCGGCGTCGCGCAGGTCGTTCAAGTGCGCGCCAACGTGGCCCGTGATGGAGCCGACGATGACGTCCGCGACGGAACCGTGGACACCCCACGGCGCCGTCCACTCCCGTTGCAGGTCCTCGTCAGATGCGGCTTCTACCGTCTGGATGTCGCGCTGAACGTTCGACCGGACTTCGTCCAGCAGTTCCTGCGTCGACTTATCTTTTCGCATCGCTACCTGCCCGGCATTGAAAGCGTCCTGATCGAAGGTGGGCCCGCCACCATCCGGACGCGGCGGGATCTTCGACATCATCAGCGCGAAACTTGCCGGCCCCGTCATGTTCGCGATGTGGCAAAGCAACTCGCGCTCGTTCCAGCCGTTCTCATACACGTTCTTGTTCCAGCGATCGAGAGGCATGCTCTCGACCGCGGAGACGATCTGGTCGCGCATGTCATTCATCGCATCCAGCAGCTGCTGCCTCGACGTCATCCGCTGTACGTCCAGCCGGTGTAGTGCGAAGTCATCGGCTCGACCTCTTTCAGAATCCCGCCGTCCAGCACCATCCCGATGATCAGCACGTGGTCGCCAATCGCCTTCTCGTCCACCATCTCCGCCTCGAACCAGGCCATCGCCGCATCCAGCACCGGCGCGCCGTTCACGGACGTCTGGTAGGGCACGCCATCGAGCTTGTAGTGGATCTCCGTGCGCTCCGCTCCCTTGCGGCCCTGCACCTTCTCCCCGCTGAACGGCTGCGCGAACCGCCGCGCCAGCTCCATGCTCTCGCTGTCCTGCGCAAGGAGGTTGACGGAGAAATATTTGCGCTCGCGGATGTTGCCCAGCGTGTGCGACGTCCCCTCGAACGCCACGGCAACCAGCCGCGGCTCGAACGACACCTGCATCACCCAGTCCGCCATCATGCCGTTGACCTTGCCGCCATCCTCCTTCGAGCCGACGATGTACAGCCCATACGGCATCTCGTGCATCACCCGCTCAATGTCCGTCAGAACCGGCATGTCAGTCGTCTTCCGGGTGGCGGAGACGTGGTGAAAGGACGATCCAGACGCCATGCTGAACATGGATGTCTCCGCGTAAGTCGCCCATCGCGTCCTGTATGTCCCATTTGTCTTCGAGGTCTGTGTAAGCGATCAAGGTGAACCGTTTTGCGCTTCTCTTGTCGATTTGGAATTCGGTATCGGGGTAGGTGGCGAGAATCCTTTGCCTCACCAGTTCGACATAGTCTTCTGGTTTTGCGAGGCGCGGTAAGGTGGCGTCTCCGTAAATTGCCTCTGATTCTTTTACTCGTATCGTGGCCACTATGGTTTCGACCTCCGTGAGGAATCGAGTCGCTATCGCAACTGCCCTCTCCACTCGCTTCGCTGAGACTGGATCTGGCGTGTAGTCCGCGTCCACGCGGAGCTCGAACAGTCTCCAGCACGCCTTGAGTTCAGAGCTTGATGATGTTCATGCGCCATACCAGTTTACCTGAGAACCGGTTCGCGACGAACTCGTGCTCCCAGTTGCCTGTGGGGCGAATGTCATGCTGAATCAGCGCCGCTACCGCCGCCTGGAACGCTGCGTAGTACGCCCGGTTCGCGGCGGAGTTGCTGCGCCTGGCGCGGACGTCCGCCTGCGCGGAGGCAAGGCTCTCCCGCGCTTTGCGGAGGTAGCGCTCATGCTCAGTCGCCAACTGTGGTTGGGCCGGACGGCGCGTTCTGCATCCGGCGGACCGTCTCGCGCAGCTCTCCGGGCGAGGTGACTGGCGCCGAGCAAGCAGTGCCGATGCAAACATACGCCGCCGGTGATGGTCCTGCGGGCAGCGACAGCGCCTCGAGTCGAGCTCCGTCCTTCGCAGGGTCCAGCACCTGCACGATGCGGTATGGCGCGTCGATTGTCAGCGCTGCCTTCAAGAATTGGTCCGCGACCTCGGGCGACGCGACAATCTTCACTTCAGCCGGCGGGTTGCGCACGAGATCGACCATCTTGGCATAGGACGCGGCGAAGTAGCCCATCTGCTCCGCTGACCCAGCGAACGACTCGAGCGTGGAGCGCGCGATGTCGACGTAGCGGTCGTCGCGCATCAGGTGGCCGAGTCGCAGGAAGACGTCTGCGCAGACCGCGTTGTCCTGGATCGACTTCTGGCGCTCGCCGATCCGGCCGACGTCTGGCGCTTCGTCCCACACGTCCCAGAAGCCGCCGTGCTCGGTGTCGCGAAAGCGCTTGTCCATCAGCTCCGCCAACTCCATCGCGCGGTCGATGTAGCGCGACTCGCCCGTCGCCTCAGCCGCGTCCAGCAGTGCGCGCGCCGTCTCGGCTTGGTCGCCAAGCAGCCCGACGACGTGCGGTGCGCCGTCATGGTAGCGGTACATCGATCCGGTCGCCGTGTCGTGGCACTTGATCAGCAGGAAGTCGAGCGCGGCGATCGCCTCGTCGCGCACGTCGTCGCGTCCCAGCGTCCAGCTCGCTTCCAGGTACGCCGAGATCATCTCCGCGTTCCAGGAAACGTAGCACGTGCGGTCGATGTATGGTTCTTCGCGGCCCAGGCGTTGTTCCGCCGTCAGCTTGTAGAAGTCCTCGTCCGCGTCCTGCGAGCCGTAAAAGCACCCGCGCTCCGGATCGCGCAGCTTCCAGTCGATGTACGTGACGATGCCGCGCGCGATCTCGGCGTGCTCATCGCGGCCGGTGATGCGGTAGAGCAGGCAGGCGTCGTGCAAGAGGCCGGCGTTGTCCTGCAGCATCTTCTCGTAGTGCGGCTCCGACCAGTCGCGCCGCGTCGCGTAGCGGAAAAAGCCGTTCCATTCGCGGTCGTAGATCTCGCCGGCATACATCATCTCCAGCGTCTTGCGCGCGACGTGCATCGCGTCCGGATCGCCTAGCCGCCGGTGCGCGTACATCAGCAGGTCCAACGCGTCCGTGTGCGGGAACTTCGGCGCTTCGCCGAAACCGCCGTAGAGCGGGTCGTAGGCGTTGGTAACGCTCTTCAGTACACCCTCGAAGATCGCCGGCGTCAGCTCAGCGCGGCCGGTTGTGTAGATGCGTTGCCGCCGTTCCCGCAACTCGATCGCTTTCGCTGACACCTCTTCGCCGTTCGAGACGAAGTGCGTGTAGACCTTCGGCAGCGCCTCCAGCATCTGCTCCGGTGGCACGTACGTTGCTCCCGCTAGGATTTCCCCGTCGGGCGTCAAGAACGCCGTCGTCGGCCAGCCCCCCATGTTGTAGCGAGCGTTCACGTCGGGCCTCTGGTCGTTGTCAACGCGCACCGGGATGTAGTGCTCGTTGATAAACATGATGACGCCCTGGTTTGAGTAGGACGTCTCGTCCATCACGTGGCACCAGTGGCACCACACCGCTGACAGTGACAGAAGGACGGGCTTGTTGGCCTCGCGCGCCTCGCGGAAGGCGTCCTCCGTCCACTCGCGCCACTGGATTTCGTTCGCCCGATTGGGCCTGGGGGAGAAGTGAAACTTATCGCTCATACCCTTAGTGTACCGGGTAGACGAGCCACGCCGGGTCGCTGAACCGAAAGGCCGAGTCCCCTGTATGATAGGCGCGATTATGGCTGCCTCTCTGTCCGATGCCGAGGCTCTGCGCCGCGCAGACGCAAACTATGGCTACACCTTTCAGTTGATGGGTACGCACGCGCGCGGCGGTAGCGTGTACGAAGAGTCCGGCCTCGTTGCTGTCATCACGGGGCAGATACCGTGGTTCAACGTAGCAGTGGTCTCCGAGAAGCTCGCTGATTCGAAGGCGTCCCTCAACCGCGCGATCGACTTCTACCGTAACGCGGGCGCTCCATTCGTGATGCGGATCCGCGTCGGTTTCGAGATGGAGACGCAACGGTTGATGCAGGAGCTGGGCCTGGAGCAAGCGGAGCGGCTGCCCGGGATGATTCTCAACCCGGTTGGCGACGTGCCGAAAATCCCGGAGGCGCTGACGATCACAGGCTGGGATGCTGACTCGCTGCCGGATTACAACGAGATCTTGGCCGCCTCGTTTGGCCTCCCGCTGCAGGTCATGAGCAATCTGATGAGGCCGCAACTACTCAACAGCCTGGTGCGGGGTTACCTCGGCTACGTCGATGGCCGTCCTGTCGCGACGTCGGCGCTTGTGGCCAGTGAAGGCGTGGCCGGCGTCTACAACGTGGCGACGCTGCCCGACTACCGCAGCCGCGGATTGGGTGAGGCCATGACGTGGCACGCCATTCGTGAGGGTCTGGCGAGCGGTTGTGTTATCGGCTCGCTGCAGGCTTCAGCGATGGGTCAGTCGGTGTATGCGCGGATGGGCTTCCGGAACATCGCGCCGTATGAGACTTACATGTTCCCAGCGCAACCGGCCAAAGCTTAGCCGTCGTTTAGCGCCTAGTTTCTGCGATCAGGTCGGCCACGATGTCGTACCGCCCGAACGAGGGCACTAAGTACACCCCTGCGGCCTTCTCCCGGCAGAGCGCGATCAAGTCGCGGGCCATCGCCGCGCCTTCCTTCGGGCCGTGTTCGTCGCCGGCTTTGCGCATGCGGTCGCGCACGGGCTCGGGCAACGTCATGCCGGGCACCTCAGTCGCCAGGAACTCCGCGTGGCGCGAGTTGGCCAGCGGCAGCACGCCGATAACGATTGGCTTCTTGAATTTCGCGGCGCCGTCCAGGAAGCGCTCAAGGATCTTCTCGTCGAACACGTTTTGCGTCATGAAGAAGTGGCAGCCCGCCTCGACCTTGCGGCGCATCAGCCGTAGCTCCGTCTCGATCGGGTCCGCGTTCAGGTTGGCCGAGCCGCCGATGAAGAAGTCCGCTTTGCCGATGATCGACTTGCCCGCGAAGTCGACGCCGTCGTTAGCCAGCTTGAGGAAGCGGATGAGGCCGACGGCGCTCACGTCCCACACCCCAACGATGTCCGTGTAGCCGCCAACCGAAGGCGGGTCGCCACGCAGGCAGAGGATGTTGTGGATCCCCAGCGCGTGCGCCCCAACCATGTCCGAGTGAATCGCCAGCGCGTTGCGGTCGCGCGTCGTGTAATGCATCACGATGTCGACGTTGTCCAGTTGTTGCTTGAGCAGCGTGGACATCGCCAGCGGTGACATTCGCACCTTGGCCGTCGGACTATCGCCGACGTTGATCGCGTCAGCTCCGGCGTCCCGGACCAGGCGCGCACCTTCGATTGCTTTGCCCGGTTTCAGACCGTGCGGCGGATCAACCTCCACCGTCATCACGAACTGGCCGGCCTCAACCTTCTGTCGGAACGTCGTCTCGCCCATAATCCCGTTCAGGTTACGGAATGGCCGTGTGGCGGGCAAGGCGGGGTCACAACTCGCCCCTAACCGCCCGCGCCCCTACGATTGCCCCATGCGACCCGAAGCGCTGCCGCTTGCCCTGCTGACGCTGCTCATCGAGACGACGGTTGGCGGCGTCTGGGTGCTGCTCATCCCGCAGGTCCGCAAGAACGCGACGCCGGCGTTCATTAAGTTCACCGCCGTGATGATCTTCGTGATGGCCGCAATCACATTCTTCGTTGGCGCGGCGATCTCCGTCGGCAATGACGTCGACGGCTATCCCCTGGACAACGACTGGATGTCGCCCGTCCGCGTCGCCCTCGCCGCTACGTTCGCGGCGTCTGCGCTCTACGCCTACGCCACTTACAGCGAGCACCGGACCGCCGCGCTCGGACTTGGCGCGGTCACGTCGATCTGTGGGTTCGCGGCGCTGGCCTTCCTTGCCGCCGTCCTCGCTCCGGCCACGTGGGGCGTTCCGCTGGTGCTAGTCAGCCTCGTCGTCAGCGCGATCGCTGTCGGCGCCGTCTCCAATGGAATGATCCTCGGCCATTGGTATCTCGTCACGCCGCGTCTCTCCGAAGCGCCGCTCCGCGAGGTCACGGGGCTGCTCGTCCTCATCCTCGTCGTGCAGGCTATCCTGATCGGCGGCTCGCTCGCCCTACCGCACGACACCGTCGCCACCTCCTACCACCACGATATCTGGAGCAACCCCTTCTTCTGGATGCGCGTTGGGTTCGGGCTCGTCTTCCCCGCCGTGCTCGCCTGGATGGCCTACGACTCCGCCGGCGTCCGCGCCATGCAGTCGTCCACTGGCCTCCTCTACATCGCCATGGTACTGGTCTGGTGCGCGGGCGTGGTCGCCATCGGCGTGCTCTGCACCTCCGGCGTCCCGAATTAGCCCGCCTCTGCATGCCTGTTTCCGTATCTGGCCGCGTGCTAGAATCTGGTTCCGCACAGCGAGTGCATAGAAGGAGGGCCACCATGGCCGAAGGCAAGAACGAAACCCGCACCCTGAAGGTGGGCGACGACGCCCCCGATTTCGAGCTGAAGGACCACAACCGGCAGAGCTTCAAGCTCGCAGACCAGAAGGGCAAGAACGTTGTCCTCAACTTCTTCCCGGCCGCGTTCTCCGGCGTCTGCAGCCTGCAAATGCCCAGCATCGAAAAAGAGATCACGATGTTCGGCGATGACAGCGTCGTCGTCGCGATTAGCGTCGACGGTACGTCCGCGCTGAACGCCTGGTCGGGCATTCTCGGCACGAGCTTCCAGCTCCTCAGCGACTTCTACCCGCACGGCGCCGTCGCCGAGAAGTATGGCGTCCTGCTGCCGGTTGGTGTTGCCGAGCGCGCTGTCATCGGCGTCGACAAGCACGGCAAGGTCGCTTACATCAACGTCAACCCAATCCTCGAAGTGCCTGACCTGGCTCCCTGCGCCATCGCCTTCGACAAGCAGCCCGCCTAACGCCCACGAGGAGGCCCGCGTGGTCACCAAGAGCCGCCAGTCAGCCACAGACGACCGCCCGATCGACTTCGGGTGGTTCCTGCCGACAATGGGCGACGCCGAGATCATCGGCCCGCCCACGCGTGAGGCCACGCTTGAGTACCTGACGGAGGTCACGCGCGCGGCGGAGGACGCCGGGTTCAACTTCGCGCTGCTGCCGGTTGGCACCACCTGCCTTGACGCGTGGCTCGCCGCCGGTATGGTCGGCGCGCGCACGGAGCGACTGAAGTTCCTCGTCGCGATGCGGCCCGGGTTCGTTTCGCCGACGCTGGCCGCTAAGATGTCGAACACGCTGGACCGGGAACTGAAGGGTCGCGTGCTGATCAACGTCGTCACCGGCGGCTTCCCAGTGGAGCTTGCGGCCGACGGCGACTTCCTCGACCACGACGAACGCTACGACCGCACTCAGGAGTTCATGCAGGTCGTGCGGAAGGCGTGGACTGAGGGCAAAGCCTGGAACCACGAAGGCAAATACTTCAAGGTCGAAGGCGGCAACGTCTTCCCGCGACCGTATCAGCAGCCCCATCCGCCGTTCTATTTCGGCGGCGCTTCTGACGCCGCGAAGAAGGTCGGTGCTGAGGAAGCGGACGTCTACCTCCTCTGGGGCGAGACCGTCGAGATGGCCCACGAGCGCATCGAGGACATGAAAGTCCGCGCCGCTGCCGTCGGGCGCACGCTGCGCTTCGGCATGCGCATCCACGTTATCTCCCGCGAGACGGACGCCGAAGCCCGCGCCGCCGCCGAGCACCTCGTCTCCGAGATCCCGGACCGTTTCCAGGAGATGGTCGACAAGCACCACGCCAAAGGTGAATCTGAGGGCGAAAAGCGCCAGCGGGAGCTGGTCGCCAAGTCGGACGACGGCTGGCTGACTGAGCACCTCTGGTCCGGCATCGGCAAGGCGCGGCTGGGCGTTGGCACCGCACTTGTCGGCTCCGGCGAAAGCGTTGCGCGCTGCTTCCAGGAGTACATTGATCTGGGCATCGACACGTTCATTCTGAGCGGCTACCCGCACTTGGAAGAGGCGCAGCGTTTCGGGAAGTACGTCATGCCCCACTTCGCCGGGCGCACCACCACAACGGTCGCCGCGTCCGCTTAGCGGCATGTCCGCCATCAACGAAACCGTCGCCGATGTGCTCGAGCAGTCGCTTGCTGGCGCCCGCCTGCAGTCGCCGATCCGCGCCGTTGGCGTCGCCGGCAGCCCGCGCGCCCCATCCAAGTCCAAGACCCTCGCCGAGCGCTTCCTCGCCGCACTCCAGCGCCTCGGCTGCGAGACGCGTCTGATCGACGTCGCTACGCTGCCAGCCGAAGCGCTCGTCGTCCGAGAAACCTCAGCGGACATCGACGACGCCCTCGGTGCCGTTGGCCAGGCACAGATCATCGTCGCCAGCACACCCACCTATCGCGCAACATACACGGGCGTCCTCAAGTGCTTCTTCGACCTGATGCCGCAGGGCCATCTCGCCGGCAAAGTATGCGTCGGATTGCAGACGGGCATCGCCTCCGCACACGCCCTCTCGCCCGAATACGGCCTGCGCCCGCTCTTCGCCAGCCTCGAGGGCCTGCCCGTGCTCACGATCTATGCCACAGATGCAGAGTTCGACTCAGGCGAACCAAACGCCGAACTGAGCGAACGCATCCATCGCGCCGCCGAGCAAGCCGTCCAGGTAGCGCACGGCCTAAGTTCCGGCGAAGCGTAACCGCACGACGCCCAGCTCTTGGGGTCAGGCTTTAGCTTGCCCGGCGGACACACGCATACGGCGAGAGGGTCTGTTTGGAAAGTGAGTGACTACCGACTAGCGGTAGGAGTAGCGCTGCCCGAAGCAGCCTTCGTGGCCGTGGCGGAGGAACTGGCGGCAGCACTCGCAGACGCCGATTCGCTTTCCGTGACCGTCAACGTCGCGTGCAGGCCAGTCGTGTAGTCCGCCACCTTCGTGCCGTTGCTGTCCGTGACATCGTTGGAGATCAGCACGTAGCTCCCCGGGTCGAGCGAGTACGTTCGCGAAGTGTCGTCCCCGCCGTCTACGTCATCGATCTTCTTCTGCACGTCAACGTCGGCGCCGCCTTCGTTCACGGAACCGTCGGCGTTCGTCGGCAGCTTGTCGGCCGGGAGGTTCGTCTTGATGATCAGAAGGTTGTGCTTTTCCTTGCCGTCGTTCTTCACGTCGAATTCGATCGGGCCCTTCACAACGCTGTTCGGGGAGACGGTTATGCCGGTGTCCGTGATCGTGATCTGGATCTTGCCCCCCTTGTCGTCGTTGCTGCTGCAAGCGATGCCCACAGCCAGCAAAGCGAAGCTGCCAACCAGCGCGAGAAGCATCGGGAAGCGAATTCGTGACATCGAGCGCGATTATATCAGGGGGCAGCCATAAGGACGAACGCGGGCGCTAGTCGTGGTGCGCCGCGGCCAGCCGAGGCTCGCGCGTTTCCGCCGGTAGCGGCATCGAGTACAGCACGTCGACGTGGTGGTGGTGGAACTCGAACGACCAGTAAAGCGCCACGCCGCGCGTGTTCGACTGGTCGACATAAACCGCGACGCCGTCTACCCTGCGCTCGCTCAGGTGGCGCAGCGCCTCGCCCAGCAAGTAGCGTCCGAGGCCGTGTCCGTGGTGTTCCGGCGCCGTCCCGATGATGTAGATCTCGCCGACCTGGCCCTCGTCACCGCGATCCTCCACCTTCACCCAACAGAACCCCGCGAGGCCACCGTTTACTTCCAGCATCAGCACATCGTCCGCCTGGAACCACGGCTGCGCCATCCGCGCTTGCAGGTCGCTCATTGTCCACAGCCCCTGCTCTGGGTGTTCCGCGAAGATGCGGTTGTTCAGCTCCAGCCACGCCTCATCGTCCACTCCGGGGCGGAAGCTGCGGATGCCGACTCCCTCCGGCGCTGCGACGAACGGCGGTGGTCCCGGGTGGCGGTGCATATGCATCAACTTGCGCGTCTCTTGCAGTCCGAACGAAGCGACGATCGCCCGGCTCGCGTCCGAGTCGTTGTACGCCCACAGGTCCAGCCGTTGCGCGCCCTCAGACTCGGCGTGGCGGATGATGTATTGCAAAAGCGTCCCGCCGATTCCGGAGCGCCGAGCGTCCGGGTGCACGACGATCTCCGTCGAGACGCGACGCTGTCCGCCCGCATCGAACGTCAGCGTGTGCGCGTAGCCAACCAGTCGCTTGCCCTCGTACGCCATGAACCCGATCGACACGTCGTCGCCCTGGCGCAAGCGCAGGAACTTGTGCTCGCCGATTGGTTCGTGGCCGTCTTCACGCGCAGCCGCCGCAATCAGCTCTTCGAGCTCAGCGACGTGCTCAGTTTCCAGGCGCGAAATGATCTCGATGTGATGCATATCAGATAGGGTATTTCTCAAATAGAACGGCGGAACGGTAAAACGCTCCGCCGGCCGCTTCGGCTCTTCGTTGCCTGCATTCATTCTAAGCTGTGTCCTTGCGAAATCGCTATTCAGAAGTTATGCGTGTCTGACCGAGCAAATCTCCGGCCGGCCGGCCGTCAGTAGGGCGCCTGAGCGTGCCCCTGTCGTACTATTGGAGTGTGAGAAGCTGCCAACCGTTACTTTTCCCGATAGCAGGCAGCCCTTGTGCGTAGAGTAACCGCCGCCGTCGGGGCCGCTTGTGCGGCCTGCGCCGGTATCGTCTCCATGCGCTGGCTCACCCGCTCGAAGGAGGACACCCGCTGGCAGGACGTCCACTACCCAGGCAAGCGGATGCAGGTGGACGGCGTCAGCCTCCACTACATCGAAGCGGGGTCTGGGCCGGCGTTTGTGATGGTGCACGGATTCGGCGGCTCCAGCTACAGCTTCCGCTACCAGATGGACGCTTTCGCCAAAGACCACCGCTGCATCGCCATCGACCTCAAGGGCTTCGGCTATAGCGAGCGAGTAAAGGGCGGCGACTACTCTCTGACAGAGCAGGCGCGTCTTGTCCTCAAAGCGCTCGATCAGCTCGGCATCCGCGATTTCGTGCTGATGGGCCACTCGATGGGCGGAGACGTCTCGATGCGCATCGCCTCGATGGCCCCAGAGCGGGTCGAGAAGCTGATCCTCGCCGCCAGCGCGCCCGGGATGAAATTGCTGATCATGCCGCGCCTCCCGATCTTCAAGCCGCTGATGAACTTCTGGATTCGCGCGACGCTACCACGCTACACGAAGCGCCTCTTCTTCGACCGCACGTCAGTGGACGAGAAGAAGATCATCGAGGGTTACCGAAAGACGGCGCGCATCAAGGGCTCGCGCAACACAGTCTGGGAGATGTGGGCCAGCCTCCCCAAAGACAAGCCGATTCAGTACAAGAAGATCCGCATGCTCACGCTCATCCTCTGGGCCGAGAAAGACCGCATACTGCCGTTCCCCGGCCTCGCGCTCTGGTGGCTGAAGCGAAAGCTTCCGCACCGCGAAGTCGTGACGATATCGCGCACCGGCCACCTCTTGCTGGAAGAGCGCCCCGTCGCCGCAGACGCTGCGATCAGCCGCTTCCTCGCCGGCGACAGCGAGGCGCAGATCCGCGAAGCCGCTCTGGCCGTTGCCTGACCTAGCCTTTTAGTTGCCGCCGGAACTGCGCGGATTGAACGTTCATCAAGACGAGGCAAAATCGCAATCCGCGCTAGTCCGCGGCTCGCCTTTAGCGTTTCGCTATCCGGTCTCCGGCCGGTTGGGCATTCGCTGCGCCTTCAAGTCATAGAAACTCAGGAACGGAACAAAGATTCCCATCCCGAATAGCAGCACCCCTAGCGGAACGTGGATGCCCTTGGGCGTCGGGTGCCCGTCGCTGGCGGCGTGGCCGAGGAACGACTGGATGAAGACAAGCACAAAGAGCGCGAGGCAGTGGAAGACCATTCCGATACCGAATGTACGGCGCGCCAGGAACGCCAAGCCTACCATTATCAACGTCAGCAATATCAAGATGTCGCCGACCATGGCATGGGCATCTTTCCAGCCATCGTGTTCTGGATGAGCAAGATACTGGCCGATGAGGATCGGCTGGAGGAGCAATAGAAGCGCGACGAGGATGGCTATTGCCCGGAAGCCCATCACCGGCCCGCTCTTGTCCTTGATCATCGCCATTGGCGTACCCTCCTTCTTGCTCTTGCAGACACGTTGCCAGCGGTGGGCTGCCTACGTCAAGAGAAACCGAGCCGCGCGAACTGGTCGTCCGGCGCTTCTACTTCACGTAACGCCTGGAATAGCATGTCCGCGGCGTCTGTTTCGGGCTTCTCGCCGGCGCGGTTCTCGTCTTCGGATGGGTCGTTGTTCAGGTCATAGAGGTGGTTGCCGGTGAACTGGCCCAGCGCCCAGAACGGCAGCAGATCGCCCTGGCGGAACGGTTGGCGGATCACTGGCACCTTCGAGCCCGGCATCCGATCCAGGTACGCGCGCTCGTTTGGGCGAGGCAACCGCAGTCGCGGCAGCCCGGACACCGGCATCGTCGACCAGCGGTTTGACCACATGGACAGCGGCTCGTTCCCCTTCACCGGCGAGCGGGCGTACTTCGTCTGTCCGTCGATGACGTGTACCTCGCGGCCCCAGATCCCGGACAGCGCCCACTTCCGCACGTGCTGCGCGTCACCCGCGATCACTGGCACCAGCGAACTGCCGTGCGTGCGATGTTCCGGCGTCACCCCGAAGAGCTCCGCCAGCGTCGCGAAGACGTCCACGCTTGTGGTCAGCGCATCGCTTGCTCCGGCGGCCACGCCCGGCCACGCCACCATCATCGGGATGTGGCCGAGCGGTTCGTAGACGGGGACACCTGGCTTGCCCCAGATGTCCTTCTCGCCCAGGAAGTGGCCGTGATCGGTCAGCACGATGACGGCTGTGTCGTCCCACAGCCCGTTCCGCTCGATCGACTCAACTACGCGCCCGAACCAGGCGTCGATCATCGTCAGCTTCGCGCCGTAAGACGCGCGCACCTGGTGCCCCTGCCGCTCCGTGATCACACCGTTGGCGATGCCCGCAGCGGAGTACGGCGGCCAGATCAAATGCGGGCCTTCCCACGTCTCGTCGTACATCGAGGCGTACGGCTCCGGCGCGTCGAACGGCTCGTGCGGATCGAACTCATCGATGAACAGGAAGAACCGGTCGTGCGCGCCTGCGTTTTCGTCCAGCCACTTCGAGGCCGCTCGCATCGTGCGCGGGCCGGGGAAGTCGCTCTCGCCGGCGAAGTACCCGCGGGAGTTGTCGTACGCCATGAACCGCCGCCCCATCAGTGGCGCCCCGATCCAGCTCGGGTCCGGGCGCGTCTTCCACGGGTCGCTCTCGTGGCCGCGCTCGTAGTCCCACGCGGTGAAGTCGGTGTGGAAGTTCTCCCCGCCGATTTCAAACAGGTGTGGGTGATCAGAGATCAGCATCGAGATGACGCCAGCATCGCGGAGGTACCACGTCAGCGCGTCCTCCCACAGCTCGATCGAGCCCCACGGCTTCCACAAGAAGTCGAGCGCGCCGCACAAAATGTCGTGCCGAGCCGGGATGCACGGCAGCGACCCAGCGTAGTGCTTCTCGAAGCGCAGCGACCGCGCCGCAAACGCATCGAGGTTAGGCGTCGCGAACTCCCGCCCACCGTACGCGCCCAGCATATGGCGGTTCAGCGAATCGAGCAGTATGACGATCGCGTTCTTCGGCATCGCGGCGGGG
>JBDTOK010000042.1:0-15532 GCA_039933275.1 Chloroflexota bacterium
GTGTGGCCCATCGCGCCGTTCTCTTCGAGGATGCCGATGACCTGCGCGATCTTCGAGGCCTGCTGGCCGATGCCGACGTAGATGCAGATCACGCCGGAGTTCTTCTGGGCGATGATCGCGTCGAGGCAGATGGCGGTCTTGCCGGTAAAGCGGTCGCCGATGATCAGCTCACGCTGACCGCGGCCGATCGGGACCATTGCGTCGATGGCCTTGACGCCGGTATGCAACGACTGGTTGACGGCCTGTCGCTCGGCCACACCGGGGGCGATCTTTTCGACCGGGAGTGATTTCGTGGAGGGAACCGGACCCTTGCCGTCCAGCGGCTGGCCCAGCGGGTCGACGACGCGGCCAATCAGGCCATCGCCGACGGGCACCTGGATGATGCGCCCCGTGGAGCGGACCTCGTCGCCTTCTTTGATCTCGGTGTAGTCCCCGAGAATGATGGCGCCGACAGTGTCTTCTTCCAGGTTCAAAGCCAGCCCCATCACTGTGTGCTGGCCGCCGGACTGGTCTTTTGTGCGGAACTCCAGCAGCTCCGAGTACTGGCAGTTGCGCAGGCCGTAGATGCGCGCGATGCCGTCGCCGGACTCGACCACGCTGCCGACGTCGACCGCCGTGACGGCGCCGCCGAACTGCTCGATCTGCTGCTTGATTATCGATGCGATTTCGTCTGGTCGTACTGCCATCGCTGCTACTCCAGTTCCCGTTACTTCTCTGTAGTTTCCATCTCGCGCAGCCAGGCTTTCACCTGGGCGGCGTGCTCATCGTAGTGCGTATAAGTGTCGCCCGCGAAGAGAGAGATCACTTTGAACTTCCCAAACTTTGTGTCCAACGCTGGCTCAGGGATCTCCGCGAGCGCGTTGCGGGCTTCTTCGTGCGAGGTGATCCACTCGCCGCGGACGTCTGTGTAAGACTTGTCTTTGCGGGCAAGGTATTCGCGGTTGTTCCAGTCGTCCACCCAGTTCGGGCCATCGCCTTTCGGGATGTCGCTGGGCCGGCCGGCCGCCGACGCACGAAGGGTGGCTGCGGCGCGCGCGTCCCAGAACGCGACGTGCCCCATGATGTCTTTGATCGACCAATCTTCGACGACGCCGCCGGCTGTAAGCTCGCTCTCCGGCACCGATTCGATGATCGAACGGAGGGCCGTCCACGACCGTTCGAGCTTGGCGATGGTGGTGTCCTTCTTGGTCACGACGGTGCTCCGGCCAAACGTTGCTTGAGGGCCATCAGCTTGCTGCGAGTGCTGCCATCGATCAGGCGGTCGCCGATGCGGACGACTAGGCCGCCGAGAATGCTCTCGTCGACGTGAGTCTGGACGGTGATCGTGCCGCCGGTCAGTTGCTGCAACTTCGCCTGCACTTCGCGGAGCTCATCCTCGGTGAGGGGCACGGCGCTGGTCACGAAGGCGTGGGAGATGCCCCGCTCCTTGTCGACGATCTCTTCGTAGGCCTGAGCGATTTGCGGCGCGAGGCGTGAGCGGTTGCGTCGCAGGAGCAGGCGGGCGAGGTTGAGGATGTCCGCCGGCAGACCTTCGAGGGCTTTCTCGAGGAGCTGGCTCTTGGCCGCAACCGAGACGCCGCTGTTCGCGAAGAACCGCTGCGCGTCCGGATCGCCGAACAACGACGCAATCGCACGCAGGCCGTCACGCCACTCATCCTCGCGATGGTTCTCGCTGGTGATGAGGAACGCGGCTTCTGCGTAGCGTCGTGCGGCCGGTTCTGGGTACATACGTTAGTTCCGGTTCGTCCCGTCGCCGGGCGTCGGCGCTTCTTGCAGCACTTGCTCGATGAGGTCGTGCTGGGCGTTGCGGTCTAGGTTGCGGCGGATCACTCGCTCGGCGGCCGTAATCGTGAGGTCAGCGAACTCGCGTCGCAGCGAAGAGATCGCGGCGTCGCGTTCGAGCTGAATCTCCGCGCGTGCACGTTCGAGGATCGCGTCGGCTTCGGTGCGGGACGACTGTCGGGCCTCTTCGGCCATGCGGGTGGAAGTCTGCTGAGCGGCCGCGATGAGCGCCTGGCCTTCCTGGCGCGCGCTCGCGATCTCAGCGGCGACTTGCTGTTCCGCTTTCACCAGGTCTTGCTTCGCGTCTTCGGCGGCGCGGAGGCCTTCCTCAATTTTGCGCTTCCGTTCGTCCATCATAGGGAAGACGAACTTGCGGAAGAGCCAGCTGAAGAGGACCAGCAGGATACCGAAGTTTATTAGCTGGGCTACCAGGCCCGGCAGGTTAATGCCGAGAGCGCTGATGCCCGACGCCGCCAGGATTACTGGTTGCATGGTGCTACCTTCTGTTTGTATTAACGCCGTTTGCTAGAACACGAAGCCGATCATGATCGCGACGACCAGCGCGTAAATGCCGATAGCCTCGGCGAACGCCAGTCCCAGAATCATGTTGGTCTGCAGAACCGGGGCGGCCTCCGGGTTGCGGCCAAGCGCTTCCATGGCCTTGCCCACCAGGTTGCCGATTGCGAGCGCCGGTCCGATGGCGCCCACGCCCATAACGCCTGCCGCGGCGAGCTCCTTGATGCCCTTGTCCGAAATGCTGCCGGAGTCCGTTGTTGCTTGGAGTGTCGCCCTTGCGGCTTCAATCGCCGGCGGCACTACTGCTAGAAAGTCCATCCGTTAACCTCCTGTGGTCGGATAAATTGCGTTCGATTCATTAAATCGCGTGATCAAGAGATTGGCTCCGCAATCGCATCGTGAATGCTGTCGCTGATGGAGCCTTCCTCGGGGTGGCCGGGATGTTCCGCTGCGTGTGCGTCATCGTGCGCGCTAACCGCCATCACACCGAAGACGAGCGTTAGCGAGGCGAAGATGAACGCCTGGATCACGCCGACGAAGAGTTCAAGGCCGTAGAACGGGAGCGTGATGAGCAGCGGCGTCATGAACGTGAACATTAAGAGCACGACTTCGCCGGCGAACATGTTTCCGAAAAGACGGAATGTGAAACTAACGAGACGAATGATCTCGGAGAAGAACTCCAGGATGCCGACGAAGAAGGCGATCGGGCTGCTGAAGTTGAAAAACTTCTTGCCGTACTTGAAGAGGCCGAGCGAACTTATGCCCCAGAACTCGACGAAGATGGCGGACCAGATCGCGATTGCTAACGGCGTATTGAGGTCAGTGTTGATGCCGCGGAAGAGCGGGATCAGCTCGCCGACGAACTTGCCTTCGCTGACGGCTTTCTCGTGGTGCTCGACGGCGTTGCCATCGCTTTCGCTGATGCTGTCGCCGCTGAGCGTGCCCGGGCCGGAGAACGGCACGTAGGAGACGTCGAACGGCCCGATCGACTTCTGCTCCATCACGAAGCCAACCTCTTCGGGATCGGACGTGAAGCCGACGACGTTGAAGATCGGTGTGAGGGATAGCCAGTTGGAGATTACGACGAAGAAGAAGATCGTGGCGACGACTGGAAAGAACTTGCGGCCGTTCTCTTCGCCGGCGATGCCGACTACAAGGTTGTAGAACGCCTCAACCGCGGCCTCGATAAAGTTCTGGACGCCGCCGGGGATCAGTGTCCACTTGCGGCGGGTGACCAGGAAGATAGAGACGGCGAGAAGGAGGACGATGCACCAGGAAGTGAACATCGTGTTCGTGATCTTTATTGGGCCGGCTTTCGTCAGCTCTTCCGGGGCGATGGTGATGTTAGGGATGGGGCCGCGGAGGAAAATGAAGCCAACGAGAAAGAAGACGAGAGCGCCGAGGATGATGGGGAGGCGTTTCATTGCTTGTTCTTCGTTCCTATCCCTTTACCAATTGCTTCCATGAGCATGAGGTAACCGCCCCAAAAGGCGAGCACCAGCCCTCCAAACAACCCGATTAGCGTGAATGCGGGCTTTGTGCCCAGCCAGCCGTCCAGCAGGACGCCGCCGATGGTGCCACCCACGATCACAAACACGAAGTACCAGCCGATTCCGACCAACTGCATGGCGCGCGGGGCTCGCTGCATCATGCTTTGTTAAAGCTCCTCGGTAGGGCCGGTCTTTCTTTGCCTTGCGCACAATATCACAAAGCTTTAATCAGAGTCGATATGTGAAAATTAGCACAATCGGGGATTATGGGGAAGAGTTTTTGGCCAATTTTCTTGAAAGTTCCGGAGGAGTGACCTTGTGGCCGGACGGGCTACTTCTTGCCGAAGTCTTCAAGGTCGAGGCCCTCGATCAGGTCACGGAACGGGCTCAGCTTTTCGAGCTCTTCGTCCGAGACCTCGCCGGTCGTTTCGATCGGCTGCGTGCCGGCCACCTGGTCGAGCTGGCCCTCTTCATCGAGCTTCACGCCGGCCTTCTCGAGGACGGACTCGTCGGCGAAGATCGGGACCTGGGCGCGGACGGCAAGGGCGATGGCGTCACTGGGGCGGGAATCGATCTCAACGGAACGCCCGTCGACCTGCAGCATGATCCTTGCAAAGAACGTGTCGTTGGAGAGGTCGTTCACGACCACGTAGGCGACAGTAGCGCCGAGTTGCTCGATGGTGCCGCGGAGCAGATCGTGGGTTAGGGGGCGGGCGACCTGCACATCCTGAAGGCGAACGGCGATAGCATCGGCCTCAGCAGGCCCGATCCAAATAGGCAGATAGCGATCAGAGTCTTTCTCACGCAAGATGACTACCCGTTGGTAGTTCATGAGGCTGACCCGTATGCTTTCAATGGTCATTTCGACCAATCGCGCCCACCTCCTAGCAATCCCATGCTAAGGCCGCCATTTCCCGCGCGTCAATTTGTGCCCACGCCTTCCGCCACGCGTTCTTCAGCGGAGTCGGGCACATCTTCCTGGTCCATATAGCGGCTGATGACGGCCATACCGCCGACGACAGCGGCCAGAATCAAGAGCACAACCGTCACGTTGAGGATGTCCGTGATGGCGCCAATAGCCAACAGTGGCACCAGCGAAAGGAAGTTCGCGGAGACCACCTGGGTGGCGAAGATGCGGCCTCGCATTTCGGGCGGCGCGCGCTCGTGGAGCACGGTCTGGGCCGGGGCGTTGAGGAGCGCGTAGAAGAAGCCCATCGGCCCGGCGAAGCACATAACTAGCGCCTGCAGCAGGGAAACGCGGAGAAAGCGGCTGGGATCGAGGTCCGACGGGGCGCTCTTCCAGACGTCTGCGATCGGGTTAACGAGGGCCAGCAGCACCAGGCAGACGGCGATTCCGGCAAGCCCGATGACCACGACCTTGTTCTTGCCGCGACGGGCGAACATTGGGATGAAGCGCAGGCCGATGAGTGCGCCGATGCCGGTCGGGGCGAAGACGAGGGCGGCGCTGTCGGCGGGCACCTCGATGACGTCACGCATATAGCGGGGGATGAGAATCGCGAAGAGGAGGACGAGTGTGCTGCTCACGATGAGTTGCGCGAGAGCGAGGACGGAGCGGCGGTCGCCGGTAAGGGCGTGCCAACTTTCGCGGAATTCGGTGGGGATGCTGCCGAATGCGCTGTGCTGCGGCCGTGAGTCGACTTTTATCTTTTCCAGCGAGACGCGGGCGCCGGCGATTGCCGCGATGCCGAACATAGCCGTCGTCATGATGAAGACTCCGTCCGCGCCAAAGAGCTTGAGGACAGTCGGGGCGAGGAAGACGATACCGATGAGCTGTGCTCCCGTCAGCGTAAAGTTGTACAAGCTGTTCGCCTGCACGAGCCGGTCGCGGCGGACGAGCGCGGGGATGAGCGCGACGACAGCGGGGTTGAAGAAGAGGCTGGCGGTCGCGATGCCGGAGCTCAGACCGTAGATCACCCATTCGTTGGTGTGGAAGAAGAACAGCACGACGCAGAGTGCGGCGCGGATGACGTTGGTGAGGACGAGGATCGGGCCTTTGTTCACGCGATCGAGGAGCACGCCGACGGCGAAGCCCAGTGGGATCGAGGGGAGGATGAAGCTGAGGATGAGGAACGAGGTGTGGATCGAAGAATTGGTGATGCCGAGCACGATGACGAGCAGGCTGAACAGCAACGCGTTCTGCGCCGTCTGCGACAGGCCCTGGCTAAGCCACAGCGCGAAGAATCGCCCCTCGCCGAGGAGCGCGCGCGAACGTACCACGTCGCGGACGTCCGGCTCGTAGATGAGGCGGTTATCCTTCAGGGTCGGCCTCCGGTGTGCCGCGCGAGAGGAACGTCTTCACGCGCTTCTCGAAGACGCTGCGGTCCAACAGGACGCGGCGTTTGCAGGTGGAACAGACGATTCCGATGTCCGCGCCGAGACGCACCACTTCCCAATCGTACCCCCCACAGGCGTGTGGCTTCCGCAGGCGCACGACGTCGCCGAGGAAGACCTCAATTACCACAAGTTAGCCTCGTGCCAGCGCCGCCTGCCGCATCACGTTAATGCGGTTTCGCAGGCGCTGTGCCTCCTTGCGGGCCACCGCTGCGTAATCGTCGCCGCGGGAGGCGTAGGTGACGCCGCGCGAGGCGTTGATGAGGAAGCCGCCGCCCTGTGCGTCCATTGCGGCTTGCACAGCAGCTTCGAGAGCACCGCGTTGTGCGCCGACTCCGGGCACCAGGATCATCTGGTCGGGGCAGATGTCGCGCACACGCTCAATCTGCTCCGGCCAGGTGGCGCCGGCGACGATGCAAACGTTGCCGCGTTCGTTCCAATCGCGGCAGCGCTCAGCGATCGCTTCGAATAGCGGGCGTTCGTCTCTAAGTTGAAGGTCCTGCACGTCGGCAGCGCCCGGGTTCGAGCTGCGGCACCAGACGAAGACGCCCTTGTCGGCGTAAGCGGTGAAAGGCTCGACGGCGTCGCGGCCTCCGTAGGGGTTCACAGTGCAGGCGTCGAACTTGTAGACGTCGAAGAGGGCGCGGGCGTAGAAGCGGGCGGTGTTGCCGATGTCGCCGCGCTTGGCGTCGGCGATGATCGGGATGTGCTTCGGGATGGCCCGCACGGACTCGAGCATGATCTGCATGCCCTCGAGACCGAGCGCTTCGAAGAAAGCGAGGTTCGGCTTGTAGGCGCAGACGAGGTCCTTCGTCTCTTCGATGATCTCCGTGAAGAACGACGGGATGTGCGGATGCGCCATCAGCTCCGGGTCAGGATCGAGGCCGATGCAGAGATACGAGTTGTTTATCTGCTGGGCGGCGCGTAGCTTCTCCACGAACATGGACGATGACGCTCCTGATCCGGGCGCCCTCTGCGCGGAATCCTGGGGTCTGCCGGGGTTATCTAACGTGTCCAATCGCCTCGTTAGGGATGATATAACCGCCGGAGGCGCAGGGAAAGACATAAGGGGCGAACGCTTGTGTACAAAGGGCGGCGAATATACGGTCGTCGGGTGCGAATAGACGTGTCGCTGCTGCCGGGCCAGAGGTTTGACGCCGCCAGGAGCGTTTGCGTCGTCGTGGACGTACTGAGGGCGTCTTCGAGCATCGTGACGCTGTTAGAGCGAGGCGCGGGCGCCGTGGTAGCGGCGAAAGATGTTACGGAAGCGCGAAGGCTGCACGAGTCGGTGCCGGGGTACCTTTTGTGCGGTGAGGAAGGCGGCCTTCCACCGGAGGGGTTCGACTACGGGAACTCGCCGGTGGAGTTCTCGCGCCTGGAACTGGCTGGGAAGTCTGCAGTGCTGGCGACCTCCAACGGCACGCGGGTGCTGGCCGCGCTTGCCGAGGACGCACCGGCGGTGCTGGTCGGGTGCCTGCTGAACCGCGCGGCAGTGGCGAAAGCAGCGCTGGCGATCGCGCGAGAACGCGGCCTCGACGTGCAAGTGGTGTGTTCGGCGGCATACGGCGGGTCTGTGTTTGTGCTGGAGGATGCGCTTGGCGCCGGTGCTATCGCGGAGGCGGCGCTTTCGCACGATGCGGCGCTGATTGCCGGAGACGCGGCGCGCTTTGCGGCAGACGCCTTCGCCGTAGCGAAGTCGGACATCGTCGGAGCGGTGCGGTCCGCCTACCACGCGCAGGAGTTGGTGGACGCCGGGCTGGCAGAGGACGTTGCGTACTGCGCCGGTCTAGACACGTCGACAGTGGCGCCGCTCCTGGAGCGCGGTTCGGGCGGGATGCTGGTGCTCAAACCGTACGCTGGCTAGGCGCGAGTTGCCCCAAACTTAGCGTTTGCTACAATTACGCGCGGCTAACCGAAAACGCCCCAATTTCCCCCAAAAACGGCGAACCAGGAGGTCCGCATGCCCCACATAGTTTGTCTGGTCAAGCAAGTACCAGACCCCGAAACACCTGCGTCTCAGTTCAAGGTTGACGAGGCTGCGAAGAAGGTCATCCCCGCGCCCGGCATCCAGCCGACGCGGAGCCAGTTCGACACGATTGGCGTCGAAGCAGCCCTGCGGATCAAGGACAAGCTCCCGGACACGACGATCACCGTCATGAGCCTGGGGCCGGACTCCTTCCGCGACAGCATCAAGCACTGCCTGGCGATGGGCGCCGACGAAGGCGTCCACATAAACGACCCGGCGGTCAACGACGGCGACCACTGGCAGACGGCCGAAGTTCTGGCCGCGGCGATCAAGAAGCTCGGCGCGTTCGACCTGATCATTGCCGGCCGCCAGGCGGTTGACTGGGACATGGGCGTCGTCGGCTCGACGATCGCCGAGATCCTCGACAGCTCGATCGTCACGATCGCCAAGGACGTGCAGATGGACGGCGGCAAGGTCACCGTCGAGCGCGTGCTGCTGGACGGCTTCGAGACGGTAGAAGCGTCGACGCCAGCTGTTGTAACGGTATCGAACGAGCTTGGTGAGCCGCGTTACCCGCAGCTGCGCCAGATCATGCAGGCGGCCAAGAAAGAAGTGAAGGCCTGGACACTGTCCGATCTCGGGATCGGCGCGCCGGAGCGGCGGACGACGCTTGAGGCGCTGTTCATCCCAGACACGTCTGTACAAACAGAAGTGATCGAGGGCGACTCGGCGCAAGAAAAGGCCCAGAAGCTCGCCCAGCGTTTGCACGAAGCAAAGCTGATCTAGAAAGAGCAATGACATGTCAGTACTAGTTTTCGCGGAAGCGACTGAAGACGGGCAGCTGAATCCCGTCACGGCTGAGCTTTGCGGCGCGGCCCAGAAACTTGGCGGCGACATCACGGTGGCGCTGCTCGGCAAAGGCGTCGAGGGGCTCTCTGCGCAGGCAGGCGCGTACGGCGCGAAGAAGGTGATCGTCGTCGATGACGCGCAGCTGGAGCTGTACCTCGGCGACACGTACATCCAGCCGGCGGAACGCATCGCCAGGGAAGTCGGCGCGGACGCCATTCTCTTCGGCCAGACGATGATGGGCCGCGACCTCGCGCCGCGACTCGCGCAGCGCCTGGGCACAGCCGTGGCGATGGACTGCACAGCGCTGACCTCCGAAGGCGGCAAGATGCACGCGGAGCGACCGTGCTTCGGTGGTGCCGCGAGGGCTCGCTACTCGTTCAACTCATCGCCGGCGATGGCGACCGTTCGCGTGAAGGCACTGGAGCCGGCGGCGGCTGGTGCGTCGAGCGCGGAGGTTGTGAAGCAGGACGCTGGCATCGACGCATCCAAGGTACGGACCAAGGTTCTCGATCGCCGAAAGGAGAAGGCCGAGGGCGTCCGCCTGGAAGACGCGAAGGTCGTCGTCAGTGGCGGCCGCGGACTGGGCGGGCCGGAGGGCTTCCAGCCGCTGGAGACGCTCGCGGGCGTGCTCGGCGGCGCAGTTGGCGCTAGCCGCGCCGTCTGCGACTTGGGCTGGTACCCGGTGGCGGCGCAGGTCGGTCTGACCGGCAAAGTCGTGACGCCGGACCTCTACATCGCCGTCGGTATCTCCGGCGCGAGCCAGCACATGGCCGGCATTTCGTCCGTCAAGAACATCGCTTCGATCAACAAGGACGCGGACGCGCCAATCTTCAAGAACTCGCGCTGGGCGGTTGTCGCCGACGCGAAGGAGTTCATGCCGGCGTTCATCGAGGAAGTAAAGAAGGTCAAAGCGGCGTAGGGCCGACAGACGTAATTCGACTGCAGGGCGTCCACTTTTGTGGGCGCCCTGTATTATTTCCCCCATGCCGATAACAGTGCGCCCAGCCACGCTTGCAGACGAAGAGGCTGTGCTTGATCTGATCCCGCAGCTTTTCGCGGCGCCGGGTGCGCCAGCGCCGGAGTACACGCGGGATCGCGGGTCATTCGGCTTCCGCTGGGCGGTGGAGCGAGCGGACGCTGACGTGCTGCTCGCGTTTGACGGCGACGCACTCGTCGGTCTCTCCTCCGTCTACGCTGACATCCAATCGATCCGTTACGGGCCGAGGTGCTGGCTGCAGGACCTCGTCGTCAGCGACGACCACCGCGGCGAGGGCATCGGCGCGCAGTTAATCGCGGCTTCAGTGGCGTGGGCGAAAGAACACGGCTGCACGCACCTCGAGCTGGCGTCGGGCGCCGGGCGGGTGGACGCGCACCGGTTCTATCGTGCGCGGGGGATGACTCAGTCTATGGACTTCATGTTGTGGCTGGGCGATGCCTGAACGACGCATCGACGCGCGGACGTTTCTGCCGGAAATCACGCAGCGATTGCGGCAGACATCTCACAAGACGGAGCCGCTCCGTGCACTCCGCCGCGAGTTCTCGCGGCGGCTGAAGAACGCGGAGCCGCGCTCCGTCGTGCGGCTCGCGACGACGTTGCGGGAGTCGGGCGTTGTGCATCGGTTCTTTGCAGACGAGCTGATCGCGAATCACGAGGGCGCGATGGCGTCGCTGACGAAGCGTGACATCGAGATGATGGGCAAGGGGATGGACACGTGGGACAAGGTCGACTGCTTCGGGACGATCGTCGCCGGGCCGGCGTGGCGGATGGGGCTGCTCGACGACGCGACGATCGCGGGGTGGGCTCGCTCGCGCGACCGCTGGTGGCGGCGCGCGGCGTTGGTTTGCACGACGCGGCTCAACGTCGCTGGGACGAAGGGCGACGCGAAGCGTACGCTGGCCGTGTGCGGAATGCTGCTCGATGATCGCGACGACATGGTCGTGAAAGCGATGTCGTGGGCGCTGCGCTCGCTGGCGGAGCGTGACCCGAAGTCGGCGGAGCGATTCGTGACAGCGCAGCGCGGTCGGCTCGCACCGCGCGTGCTGCGAGAGGTTGGGAACAAGCTGCGGACGGGGCTCAAGACGCCGACGCCTGCACGGCCGCTGTCTCGAATGAGAAAAGGCTAACATTTGACCCCGTGCCGCGCCGTGTGCGATAGATACAGCTAAGGAGCGAAACATGTTCGTTATCGGTCTTACCGGCGGTATTGGCACAGGCAAATCCACGGTCGCAGAGGTGCTGGGTGAGCAGGGCTTGCCGGTGCTCTCAGCGGACCTGGTTGGCCACGAGGTCTACCTGCCCGGCCGCCCCGGCTACCACGAGATCATCGACGCGTGGCCCGAAGTGAAGGGTGACGACGGCACGATCGACCGCAAGAAGCTCGGCGCCATCGTCTTCGGCGATCCGAAGGAGCTCGCGCGACTGAACTCGATCACGCACCCACGGATGAAGGGGATGATGCGCGAGAAGCTGGTCGAGATCGAGAAGACGGGCGCGACCGTTGCCGTGCTCGAAGCGGCGCTCCTCCTGGAAGCGCGCTGGGACGACCTGGCGGACGAAATCTGGGTGACCGCGGCGCCGCCGGAGATCGCGGCCCACCGCGTCGCTGAGCGGAACAAGATGGACGAGCAACAGGTGATGGAGCGCATCCGCGCGCAGATGTCGACTGAGGACCGCGTGAAGCGGGCAGACCACGTGATCGACACCAGCGGGGACATGGACCAGACCCGGCGCCAGACGCTGGAATGCTGGAAGGCGCTGCAGGGCCGGCTGCCCTGAGCGTGGCTCTTACCAGTTAATCGAGGCCGCAACTCGCACATAATCGCGGCTACCGCGCGTTTTCGGTATGCTAGAAGCAGTCAAATGACATCTGAACCCACCTTCAAGCAATACTCCGTCGAAGATTACATCGTTACGACCGAGCCGTTTTATGAGCCGATCAAAGACGAGATCGAGCTGTTTGAGTCGGCGTACCGGGAGAAGATTCCGGTGCTGCTCAAAGGCCCGACCGGATGCGGCAAGACTCGCTTCGTCGAGTACATGGCGTACAAGCTAGGCAGCCAGGTCACCCTCACGCGCGAGGCCGATGACAACGGCAATCGCAAAGAGGAAACGGGCTCGCCGCTGATCACCGTCGCCTGTCACGAAGACCTGACAGCGTCGGACTTGATCGGGCGCTATTTGCTCGAAGGCGATTCGACACGCTGGATCGATGGTCCGCTCACGCGCGCGGTGAAGGCCGGCGCGATCTGCTACCTGGACGAGGTCGTTGAGGCGCGCAAAGACACGACAGTGCTCATCCACCCGCTGACCGACCACCGCCGCCTGCTCCCGATCGAAAAGCTGGGCCAGGTGATCGAGGCGAAGGACGGGTTCCTGCTGGTGATCTCGTACAACCCTGGCTACCAGAGCGCGCTAAAGGACCTGAAGCACAGCACGCGCCAGCGCTTCATGTCGATTGAGTTTGGTTACCCGCCGCGCGACCTTGAGGCGAAGATCATCGCGCACGAGTCCGGCGTGGACACGGCGATTGCGATGGAGCTGGCTAAGCTCGGCGAAAAGGTGCGGCACCTGAAGGAGCACGGCCTGGCTGAGGGCGTCAGCACACGACTGCTGATCTACGCCGGCAAGCTGATCCACCAGGGGATCGAGGCGCGGCGCGCATGCCAGGTGGCCGTGATCTGGGCGCTGACGGACGACCGCGACGTCCAGCGCTCGATCGAAGAAGTCGTCTCCTCGATTTTCGAGTAGACCGACCCGCTCTCACCGCCAGCCACATCGGGAGTCCCGCAGCGTCTCGCGGTGTCATAACGTATGCTTAGTACGAAGCCCGATGACTGACGAACGCCAGAAACTTTACTCCTACTACGACAAGCAGCTGACGCCGTTTTCGACCAGCCTTGTCGCTGAGTTTCGGAAGGCGGCAGCGGCAATTGGCGACCAGCTTTCCGATGAGGAGCTGTCTGCCTGGGCCGACGATGGCCTGGAGCTGGCCAAGCAATCGTGGCGGTCATGGGAGGCGGCAGGTGAGTACTATCGCGTGACTCCGCAGGTGCTGCCAATGCTGGGCAGCAACGGCTTCCAGCGCTGGGCCAAGCACGGCCGCGAGCTGGCGGAGCTTTCGTCGGCGCTGGCGGCTTCGTATTTTCGGGCGTCTCCCGGCACGCTGCCTGAGGTGACGCTCGCGCGGCTGTCCGACTGGATGGCGCTGGGGCGGACGCTGTACAAGGGCACGTGGCGCTCGGCGTCGCTGGCGGTGCAGTTTTTCGACGGCAGCCCGCAGCTCTTCGCCAAGCTCAGCGTCGATGAGGCGCGGATTCTCGTGCGTTTCGTAGATGCGCTGTGCGACCGGTCGTACGATCTCGCATCGCACTGCCTGAGCATCGCGTCCGTTTCGCTGGACCCGCTGACGGGCGAAGACCGCGCTGCGTTCCTGACGTTCGCGGAGGCGCTCGCATCGACCGGGTGGGCAGACGCGCGATCTTATCTTGAAAAGGGCCCCGGTCTGCTGGCGCACGTTCAGCAGATGCAGCGCGGACGTTTCCTCACGCTCTCGCGTGAACTAGCTCGCCGCGAGGGGCGGCAGGCGTTCACGTTCTTCGCGGAGGCCGCGCGGGCCTTGAGCAAAGTCGATCCGGACTCGCACGGGCTGTTGTTGTCGCTGGCGGAGGACCTCGTTGTACGGTCGCCGTTGGCCGCGATGGAGTTTCTCAAGACAGCGTCCGGCGTGCTCGATCGCATACCCGTGGACACGATTGCGGAGTGGCACCGGGAGGGCAGTTCGCTGCTCGACACGAGCACCGAGGGCGGCGAGGCGTACTTCCGCATGGAGTCCAGCCGTGGCGAGGAAGTGCTGGAAGCGCTTTCGTCGCGGGTGGAGCTGAGCAAGGTTGCGGACATCCTCCGCATGTACGGCAAGGCGCTGACCGGCGCGGATGTGGCCGTGCACTCGGCGGAGGCGCTGGCGGAGAAGGGCATTGGCTGGGTGGAGACCGAGGCGCCGTCCACCGAAGGCAGCGCGATCTTCCTGCCGCCGCACATCGAAGAGTTTGGCGATAAAGAGCAGAACTTCCGCGTTTACAAAGTCTACTGCACGCACCAGGCGGGACATCTCGAGTTCGGCACGTTCAACTTTGAGTTCGACCGCGAGGGGGCGATCTTCCCGCCGCTCCGCCACGACCTGGAGGAGCAGCGCATACCCGCCGCGGTCGGCGCGCCGCCGCCGCTCGATTCGGACGGGCACGTTGATGCGCCGGGCGAGGGCACGGCGGTCGCGCATGTGCCGCTGACGGACATGGAGCGCTTCTTCGACCTGTTCCCGGACCGGCGACTGGCGTCCGATCTATTCGCGATCATGGAAGACGCCCGCATCGACGTGCTGATCGGCAAGGAGTACGGCGGGATTCGCCACCCTTACGGCGAGCGCCAGGAGCGTGAGCTCAATCGTCGGCCGGAAGTGCACGACATGCCGCTGCGCCAGGCGTTCGTTGAGAACATGGTGCGCGCGAGCCTCGGCGGGCTGGATCAGGTGTCGTGGCCAGGGCAACTGATGTCACTGATGTCGGATGCCGTCGGCGTCGTCGGGATGCTGCAGCAACCGCAGGCTCTGGTCGAAGACGCGGCGGAAGCGACGCTGCGACTGTACCAGATCGCTGAGAAGATTCCGAACCTCTTCCCGGAAGAGAACATGGAAGAGTGGCAAGAATACGACGAGAACATGGAACAGATCTCGCCGATGACCGGCGACTCCTTCGGGGATCAGAACATCGATATGCCGCAGGGCGAGCAGCAGCCGTACGAATCGCCACAGCCCGTCGACTTCCGTGGCGAGTTCAAGCCGGAGACTGTGCAGCTGCTGATGAAGCTGCGCAACGAGCGCAACGACAAGACGCAAGCCTCACCACTATCTCCGGAGCAGTTGCGACAGATGTTGGAAAAGAGCGTCGAGATCACGATCTCGGACATGGCGGAGGCGGACCTCGCACAGTCCTCGGAGCTGTTCCTCACGAACCTGATCAAGGAGCTGAACCAACAGCAGGACAAGCAGCCCAAGCCGACGCCGATGCCGTTGAAGGACGGGCAGCCGGTGACGGGCCTGAGCACGTCCGATGACGAGCACGAGCTGGTCAACGAGCCCAAGTACTTCTTCTACGATGAATGGGACTTCCGCGCCGGCGACTACCGCCCGCGCTGGTGCCGCATCGTCGAGTACAACGTCGGTGAGGGCGCGGCGAGCTACTACGAGCAGACGCTGACGCGCTACTCCTCGCTCGTAGCGCAGACGCGGCGGCAGTTCGAGTTGTTGCGGCCGGAGATGTTCCGCAAGATCAAGCGCCTGCTGGACGGCGAGGAGATCGACTTCGACGCGGTGATCGACTACGCCGTCGAGCGCAAAGCCGGCGTGACGCCGACGGACAAGGTGTACTGGCGCCGCAACAAGATCGAGCGCGACGTTAGCGTGGCGTTCTTGCTGGACATGAGCGCTTCGACGGACGAGGAGATCGCCAAGCACGAGCGTAAGTACCAGACGGACGAGTTCGACGACGACCCTCGGCGTTACTTTTCGTGGTGGATGGCGCG
>JBDTOK010000043.1:0-15373 GCA_039933275.1 Chloroflexota bacterium
CGCCGGATAGCGCCGGCAGTCAGTGGTACGTGACGTACGGCGACGCGCCCAACCTGAACGGTGCCTACACTGTCTTTGGCGAGGTAACGGACGGTATGGACGTCGTCGATTGCATCACGCCGCGCGACCCGGCCTCCAATCCGAACGCGGCGCCAGGCGACAAGATCATCTCGATTACGATCAACGAATCTTAGACGACTCGGCTGTCCGGACTGAGGGCGATGAGCGTACCGCCAACATCCGGGAAGTTCGTTTGGCAAAACGAGCGTTTTAGAGGTGTCATTTACCTATTGACAGCCCCACGGCTCAACGTCGCCTCGTGAGTCGTAGGTTCTAGGTTGTGGTTTCGAGGTCCACCGTTAAGTCGTCGCGGACGCGGAGGGTGCTGACCTGGCGCTCGGCGTGGTAGGACGATCGCACCAACGGTCCCGCCTCGACGTGCTTGAAGCCGAGGGCGAGCGCCTCATCGCGCAGGTGGTCGAACTCCGCCGGTTCGTAGTAGCGGACTAGCGGCAGGTGCTTGGCGCTGGGTCGCAGGTACTGGCCAAGCGTTAGCACTTCGACGTTGTTCTCGAGCAAGTCCTGGAACACTTGCAACAACTCGTGCTCTGTTTCCCCGAGGCCGACCATGAGGCCCGTCTTGGTGATCGTGCCGGTGTCGAGTTCCTTGGCGCGGCGCAGCAGTTCAAGCGAACGTTCGTATCGGGCCTTGGGGCGGACGCGGGCGTAGAGGCGCGGAACGGACTCGGTGTTGTGGTTGAGGATCTCCGGCTGCGCATGCATGACCGTCGCGAGGGCGTCCCAGTTACCCATGAAGTCGGGGATGAGCACTTCGATGCTCGTGCGAGGTGAGAGGCGGCGGATCCAGCGGATCGTTTGCGCGAAGATCTCCGAGCCGCCGTCGGCCTCATCGTCGCGGTTCACCGATGTGACGACGGCGTGGGCGAGACCCATCTCGCGGACGGCGTTGGCGACGCGCATCGGCTCAAGCTTGTCGATGGCACCGGGGCGACCAGTCGTGACGGCGCAAAAGCCACAGGCCCGAGTGCAGGTGTCGCCGAGGATCATGAACGTGGCAGTACCAGCCTCCCAGCACTCGCCGATGTTCGGGCAGCGAGCTTCCTCACAGACGGTGTGGAGGCGGGCCTCCCTCATCATCGACTTCAGGTGCATGTACTTCTGGCCGCCTGGGAAGCGCACTTTCAGCCAGGGTGGCTTGCGGCCCTCAGCGACCCAGTCGATCGTGTCTGTCATACCTCAATTGTAGACGCGCGAGCGCCCGAATTTAGTTACGAAAGGCGGTAAGATGTGGGCAGAACGCTCGGAGGGACGCTATGCCAACGGCCAAAATCAACGGGATCGACATCAACTTCGAACGCCACGGGGAGGCCGGCGAGCCTCTCGTCTTCATCCACGGCTTTACAGGCGACATAAGCGACTGGCGATTCCAGGCGGAGCCGTTCGGCCGGACGAACCAGCTCCTAGTTTTCGATAATCGCGGCCACGGCGCGTCCGAGGCTCCGAAGGACCGGTCGACCTACTCAATCGAGCAGATGGCCTCCGACGCGGAGGCGCTGATCGCAGAAGTCGGCTTCGAGAGATACCACCTCCTCGGCCACTCGATGGGCGGGGCGATCGCGCAAGAGATCGCGCTGCGCAGCCAGGGCCGGCTGCTCTCGCTGGCGCTAGAGGACACAGCACCGCTGTTCGAAATCTCCAAGAACGAGATGCTGTCCAAGCTCTCGGCCGCCCGGAATACGATTGCCGAGACGCAGGGGATGGGCGCGCTGGCCAAGTGGAAGTCGCCGTTGCCATCGCCGCCACATATGCCCAAAGAGCGCGAGGCCGAGGTGGCCGCGCGCCTCTCGCACATGTCGGTGGACGCATTTATAGGCGCGCAGGCTGGCCTCAACGACTGGAAGGGTAGCCTGGACCGCCTGGCATCCATTGTGGTGCCTGCGCTCGTCGTGGTCGGCAGTCTGGACTTCGGGCCGCTGGTCGGAGCCGCCAGGCTCATGGCGGACAAAGTGCGGAACGGGACGCTTGAGGTGATCCCGGAGGCCGGGCACTCGCCGCAATACGAACGGCCGGAGCTGTTTAACGCTGTGCTCAGGCGGCATCTAGATAGCGCGACGGCGGTTTCCAGCGCGAAGTAACCTGCCCGAAACATACATCACGCGTTAGTGTCTTGACGGGCGGGCCATCCCGGCGCAATATCGACGTATTCTATGCGAAACGTTCTGCTCATAGGAGATGTCGAGTCCCTAACCCCGTTTGCGGAAGCTCTGCAGGCGGAGGGTTTCTTCGCATTCCTGCGCTCACCGGGCGCTGAAGCGCAGCCAGATCAGGACTACGACGTTGCCGTCATCGACCTGATCTCGGTGGGCGAAGACCGCACTGCCGCTGGCCTGATCGAGGCGTCAGGCGGCAGCGAGGCGATCCCGGTGATCGTGGTCGCCGCGCCAGACCAGGTCCAGGCGTTTGAGCCAGTGCGTGACGTCGACGACTATGTGCGGACTCGCAGCGCGCCGGACGATCTCGTGATGCGTGTGCGCCGCGTGCTTTGGAAGCGGCACCGCATCGACTCGCGGAACGTGCTGAAGTGTGGCGATCTCGTGATGGACCTCGGCAACTACACCGTGCAGGTGGGCGGGCACAGCATCGAGCTGACGTACAAGGAGTACGAGCTTCTGCGCTTCCTGGCGACAAACCGTGACCGCGTGTACAGCCGTGAGACGTTGCTGAATAAGGTCTGGGGCTACGACTTCTACGGCGGCGCACGCACAGTGGACGTTCACGTGCGGCGCCTGCGCTCCAAGATCGAGGACCGTCACCACACATTCATCGAGACGGTTCGTAACGTGGGCTACCGCTTCCGCGCGATGCCGTAAGCAGGCTTAGTCTTTTTTCTAGACCCACGGTCATTCACGTTTAGTCTGTCTGCGCGCATAATTGTGCCTGCAATTAGTCATCTGGCAGGAGGAGACGTATGTCAGCAAAAGTAGTTAGTCCGAAGGACGGCAAACTCGTGTTCCTGGGGAGTATCGGCGCTCGGTTCATGCTTAATGGCGACGAGTCGGGCGGAGGCGTCTCGCTTGTAGAGCATCCGATGTCGCCGTGGGCGCTCGCGGCGCCGCTGCACAGGCACACGAACGAAGACGAGTACAGCTACATTCTTACCGGCAAGGTTGGTGCGCTGCTGGGCGATGACGTTCTAGTGGGGAGCGCCGGTGATCTGATCTTTAAGCCGCGAAACCAGTGGCACACGTTCTGGAACGCGGGAGACGAACCGGCTAGAGTGCTAGAAATCATATCTCCCGCCGGCTTCGAGAAGTTCTTCGAAGAGCTCGGCGATGCCGGTGGTGTCGGGAACATCGCGCCAGAGGTGATGGGTGAGTTGTGCGGGCGCTACAAGCTCGAGATGCAACCGGAGAGCGTACCGGGCCTGGTCGAGCGGTTCAAGTTGAAATTTCCCGGCGAGCCGCTGTAGCGCGCTCCGACAAAGGAGGCGGCAATGGACCCGCTCAGTGACCATCGGCGGTGAGTCAGGGGCCGCTAGCCTTCCAAGATCGAGCACCGTCACCACACTTCATCGAGACCGTGCGCAACGTGGGCTACCGCTTCCGCGCGATGCCGTAAGTCTCTACGTCCCTGATTGCAGGGCGATGGCTGCCTCTGCGAAGGCCTGCGGGTCCAGCACATACAACGACACGTTTCGGAGAGACCGTGCCGTCTGCATCGTCTTTGAGTTGGGGCGTATCCCCACGTAGACGAACTCGGGCGTAGAGTCGACGCGCAGAAAGTCATACAACTCGCGGAAGGACTGGTCGCCGCCGGGGCGGACTTCGATCGTATCAATGTCGGCCCAGGGAATCGTAATGCTTCCTCGCTTGGCGGCGGTGGTCAAGCCATTCGGACCGATCGTCACCTCACCGGGGAACCTTCTCAATGCCGCCGGAATAACCACAGCGCCGATCACGGCCACGGCGACTAGCATCAGAGCCGGGAAAACCTGGACGGAGCCAATTGCAAAGAGGACGACGACGGCGATGAGCCATGGAAGCGCGAGGATCCGCAGGATTCGCCGGAGCAACTCGTAACCCGGGCTCATCGGGTCGAGCTTATATGTCTGCGGCTCTGTCTTCATCTAGTCCCTTTCGGTGGCATTGGGATAAACGCACTTGTGCGGCGGATGTATTCGTCGTAGCCGGGGCGGCGGCGGCCGATGGTTCGTTCTAGCATAGCGACGCCGGAGACGCGGAGCAGCATTAACGTCATGATGGCGGGGCCGAAGATGGTGGCGAAGCCCCACGGTGTGACCAGGGCGATAACGTAGTAACCCCACCAGAGAGTAGTGTCGCCGAAGTAGTTCGGGTGGCGAGTGTAGCGCCAGAGGCCGCGGTCCATCACCTTGCCTTTGTTCAACTCATCGGACTTGAAGCGGACGAGCTGGTAGTCGCCCACCGCTTCGAAGAAGAAGCCGATCGCCCAGACCGCAGCGCCGAGGTAGTCGGTGATGACGAGGTGATCAGGTGTGTCGCTGTGCACGGCGACGAGCAGCGGCGCGGAGATTACCCAGAGCAGGGCGCCCTGCAGGAAGAACACCGTGACCAGCGATCGCCACCAGAACGCCTCGCCGGCGGCCTTGCGCATCTTCTGATAGCGATAGTCCTCGCCGTGGCCGGCGTTGCGGGTGAGAATGTGCCCGCCGAGTCGCGCCGCCCAAACGCAAACGAGCGCGACGACAAGAATCTTCCGCCCGGAGTAGCCGTCGTCTGAGAGCAGGGCGTAGACGATCGAAAGCAGGGCGAAGCCGGGACCCCAGAAGATGTCGATGATGCTGGCGTTCTTCAGCGCCAGGCTGAGCATCCAGGCGAGGGTGACGTAGCCAAGGGCAACGCCGAGACCGACGGCGGCGAGAGGGACGATCGACACTACCGCGGCCCGGCGGTGAAGGCAGGGTGGATCGCCCGCTCCATCCCGCCGAGCACGTCTCGGAGCTCTTCGGCGATGCCGTCCCAGAGGCGCGGCCCGTCCGTGCGGTCGCCGAGCCGGCGCCGGCAGACGTCGTCGATCCAGCGCGCGTCGCAATCGATCGGCGAGCCAAACACGACGCGCACGCGGTGACCGGTCCGAGGGCGGGTGCTGCTGACTGGTAGGACGTCCTGCATGCCGGAGTGATAGAAGGGGAGCGCGAGCGGTTGCGCCTGCGCGATCAGCCAGCCGATGCCGGGCTTGAACTCGGGCGCAAGCTTAGCTTCGGCGTCGCGGGTGCGGCCGCCTTCGGGGAACATGTGCACCCAGTCGCCGGCGAGAAGACGGTCGCGCAGGAGGTTCATCGCGGGCTGGTCGATGCCGCCGCCGCGGACGATGGGCGCGCACTTGCCGGCGGTGAAGAACCAGGCTTTGACCGGCGATCCGAAGAAGTTGAGGGCGTCGGCGCCGACCCAGCGCACCTTGCGATACGGGCCTTGCACGAAGTTGCTCGTGATCAGCGGGTCATCGAACAAGGAGACGTGGTTGCTGAAGGTGAGCAGCCCGCGGCCGGTACGAGCCCGCATCGCTTCGAGGTGTTCGCGGCCCTCAACGTCCAGGCGGTTCATTACCCGCGTGACGAAGCGGGAGGCGTTGATAACAACTTTGCCGATGAGAGGGTGGTACCAGCGGGTACGGGGGTTCCAGCGTTCCACGGCGCGGCGCTCGGCCTCGAGGAAACGGAAGGTTGGTTCGCGTTCGGCAGGTGGAGGATCGGCGCTCACGGTGCGCCCATCTTACTCCAACGGGGAAGTGGTGCTCTCGGATGGGGCGAGGAACCGGTATCCGAAGCCCGGTTCGGTGCGGATGAAGCGCGGGCTCGCCGAGCGGTCGCCCAGCTTTGCCCGCAACTGGTTGATGTAAGTACGGAGGATGCGGACGTCGTCCGTGTAGGCCTTGCCCCAGACGCTTTCGAGGAGCGTCTGGCGCTGGAGCACCTTCCCTGCGTTCGTCGCCAGGCAGGTCAGGAGCTTGAACTCGGTTGGGGTGAGGTGGACCTCCCGGTTATCGACGAAAACGAGGTGGTTGGCGATGTTCATTCGCAGAGCACCCAGGTCGAGGACGTCGCTGGATGCGGTCTGCATGGCTGGCCGGGGCTGTGTTCGCGAGACTTCTCGGCGGAACATTGCCCCGACGGCGGCGACGATGAAGAAGATTGGCAGCGAGGCAAGGTGCTGCTTCTCAGACATGTGCAGCCCGAAGATCGGTTCCACGAAGAAGAAATTGAGCAGCACCGTCGAGGCGGCGGCGACCGCAAACCCCGCGCGGTAGCCGAAGCGGGAGGCAGCCAGTAACGTCAGCAGCAAGTAGACAGAGACGGCGTTGATGGCGCTAACGCGCACGCCGGCGAGTTGCAGGCCGATGAGGAAGGTCGCGGTGCTGGCGGTAAGCGCCGTGCCGGCGATCAGGAGCAGGTCAGGCTCGCTTTGACGAATGTTGCGGAACACACCCATGGCGGCCATTGTAAGCGTCCGAACCGTCCTGGGGCGCAGATTGCCCAGCTTATCTTTTCCGAATGCTGTTGGCGGCAAGATGCGTAACGTCACCCTGATATCTCCCTGATCTCGCCGCAACCTCGATGCAATCTCACCGTAACAAATGGCTTCTAGGGTGGCTCCGATGGCGATCACAGGAGAATTCAACACCGAACGCAGAGGGCGATGGCGATGAGAGCAGGGCAGCGCCCCGACGCACCCCTCGCTTGCTCCATGGGCAGCCGTAATCTATTCGTAATCTAGAAGCGGTATTGGCGTGATATTGTCGCAACAACCATTAAAAAGGGGGATTTGGCATGCCAGTTGAGATCAACAACGGCAACACAGCATGGATCCTGACCGCCGCGGCCCTCGTCATGTTCATGACGCCGGGACTCGGCTTCTTCTACGCCGGGTTCACGCGCTCCAAGAACGTTCTGGGCACGATAATGCAGAGCTTTATCGTGGTTGGACTTGTGGGGGTGCAGTGGGTAATCATCGGCTACTCGCTGGCCTTCGGGCCGGACCAGGGCGGGCTTATCGGCAACCTGGACTACCTCGGGCTGAAGAACGTTGGATTGGTGCCCGGCGCCTGGGGCTCCGCAAACGGCATCCCGGAAGAGTCGTTCATGATCTTCCAGGCGATGTTCGCCATCATTACGCCGGCGCTGATTACCGGCGCCTTTGCAGAGCGGGCCAAGTTCAGCACATTCCTGGTGTTTATGCTGGCCTGGTCGCTGCTTGTGTACGATCCAGTCGCGCACTGGATCTTCGGGACGGGCTGGCTTGGTATCGCCAACCCGAACGGCATCAACGCGCTGGACTTCGCCGGTGGTGCGGCCATTCACGTAAACGCGGGCGCGGCTGCCCTGGCGGCGGCGTTCATCTACGGCCA
Organism: Chloroflexota bacterium; assembly: GCA_039933275.1. GTDB lineage: Bacteria > Chloroflexota > Dehalococcoidia > SM23-28-2 > RBG-16-64-32 > DATKKM01. The sequence goes on from JBDTOK010000043.1 coordinate 7,405, forward strand.
GCGCAAGGGCTTCAAGACCGAACCGATGGAGCCGCACAACGTCACGTACATTCTCCTCGGCGCGGCGATCCTCTGGTTCGGCTGGTTTGGCTTTAACGCAGGCAGTGCGGGCGCGGCAAACGGCCAGGCAGCCAACGCCTTCGTCGTCACGAACACCGCGGCGGCAGCAGCGGCGCTGACCTGGGTGGGTGCGCAGTGGTTCCTCACCGGCAAGGCGAGCACGATCGGCGCGGCGGCAGGTGCTGTCGCGGGATTGGTCGCGATTACGCCGGCCTCCGGTTTCGTGCAGCCGATGGAAGCGATTGCGATCGGTGGTATCGCCGGCGTGCTTTGCTACGGCGCGGTCCGCCTGCGCAGCCTGACCTCGGTCGATGACTCGCTGGACGTTGTCGGCGTGCACGGCGTTGGCGGTATGTGGGGCGCGCTCGCGACCGGCATCTTCGCCTCGGCGACTGTTGGCGGTGTGGACGGGCTGATCCATGGACACGCCGGGCAAGTCACCGACCAGCTCATCGCGATCGGCGTTGTGTTCGTGTACTCGTTCGTCGTCACGGCGGTCATCCTCAAGGTACTCGACCTGACGATGGGACTCCGCGTCAACGAGGACGAAGAGGAGCTGGGCCTGGACGTCACGCAGCACGGCGAGCGCGGCTACGTGTTCGACGATGCGGTTGGTGTGCCAGTCATGACCTCGGAGGTGCAATCTGCGCCAATGCCAGCCGGACGACCAGCCCCCGAGCCGGCGGCAGGGGCATAAAGGAGCGATATGCAGAAAATCGAAGCGATCATCCGGCCGGAGAAGCTGGACGAAGTGAAGGAAGCGCTGACGACCGCCGGCTACGCCGGACTGAACATCGTGCACGTGACCGGCCGAGGCGTGCAGCGCGGCATCGTCCACCAGGGCCGGGGCGGCACGTCGTACACGGTGGACATGCTGCCCAAGGTAAAGGTTGAGGTCGTCGTCTCGGACAAGGACACCGAGAAGGTGGTCCAGGCGATCTGCGGCGCAGCCCGGACGGGCAACATTGGCGACGGCAAGATCTTCGTGATCCCGGTGTCTGACGCGATCCGCGTCCGCACGGGTGAGCGGGGCGAAGAGGCCGTATAGCGATATCGGTACGGGGCGGGCGTTTGCGCCCGCCCCGTGAATGGTCGCAGATCAGCGCAGATTATTGGGACGGCAAAGCCGTCGCTTAGATCAGCGAAAGTCTTCCCCGATCTGCGGCCGTTTGCTTGGTCTTGCGTAACACAACCGTAATGCCCAACTCCCCTCCCCCCGATTGGTGCTGCCCATAATTGAAGCGTCCCTCCGCAGAAGCTTGCGGGGGCATCTTGCTCGTTACCCAAGACTGTAGGTTTGAAGAAGTGAACGAGACCAACAATCACGAATCACGCGACTACGTGCTCCAGCAGGCGAAGGATCAGGACGTTAAGTTCATCCGCCTCTGGTTTACGGACATTCTCGGCAGCTTGAAGAGTGTGGCGATTACCGTCGAGGAGTTGACGGAAGCGCTGGAGGAAGGCATTGGGTTTGACGGTGCCTCGATCGAAGGGTTTGCCCGCATCGACGAGACCGACATGATCGCGATGCCGGACCCGGAGACGTTCGCGATTCTGCCGTGGCGGCCGCAGGAGCGCCGGGTGGCGCGCGTGTTCTGCGACATCCTCCAGCCCGACGGCCAGCCGTTCGAGGCGGACCCGCGCTGGGTGCTGCGCCGGCAGTTGAAGCGTGCGGCCGACCTGGGCTACACGTTCTACGTTGGCCCGGAGCTGGAGTACTTTTACTTCGCGAATTCGGAGGCGCCGACTGTGCTGGACCTCGGCGGCTACTTCGATATGACGCCGCTGGACGCGGGAACTGACCTGCGTCGCGAGACCGTGCTCTCGCTGGAGGAACTGGGCATTCCGGTCGAGACGTCGCACCACGAGGTGGCGCCGTCGCAGCACGAGATCAGCTTGCGCTATGCAGACGCGCTGACAATGGCCGACAACACGATGACGTACCGTCTAACGGTCAAAGAAATCGCGATGAAGAACGGCGTCTACGCCACGTTCATGCCGAAGCCGATCGCCGATCAGAACGGCAGCGGGATGCACCTGCACATGTCGCTGTTCCAGGGCGAGCGCAACGCCTTCTTCGACGACTCCGACCCTTACCACCTGTCGGCCGTGGCGCGCAGTTTTATCGCAGGGCTGCTGACGTACGCGCGGGAGATCACGCTAGTCACGAACCAGTGGGTGAACTCGTACAAGCGTTTGATCCCGGGGTTTGAGGCGCCGGTCTACATGTCGTGGGCGCGGCGCAATCGCGCTGACCTGATCCGCGTGCCCGAGTACAAGCGCGGCAAAGAATCGGCGACGCGGATCGAGTACCGATCGCCTGATCCGGCCTGCAACCCGTATCTCGCCTTCGCCTGTATCCTGGCGGCCGGGCTGGACGGCGTGGAGAAGGGCCTCAGCGTTCCGGAGCCGCTGGAAGAGAACGTTTACGAGATGACGGAGGCGGAGCGCAAGGCTCGCGGCGTCCGCCACTTGCCGGGCACGCTAGCCGAGGCGATCGATGCGGCGGAGGACAGCGAGCTTCTGCACAACTGCTTAGGTGAGCACCTGCACCAGAGTCTGCTCTTGAACAAGCGCATCGAGTGGGCGAAGTTCCAGTCGCACGTGACGGACTGGGAGACGAAGCGATATTTGGCGATACTTTAGGGAACGGTAGCGCCCGACTAGAAGCTTGGCGTGGCTGTTGGGCGGGCCGTAGGCCCGCCGCCTGATGTTGGCACCGGCGTAGGCGTTGGTGTAACGACCGGCGTTTCCGTTGCCACCGGCGTAGCCGTCGGCGCGGGCGTTGGCTCGATCGTTGGCTCCTGAGTTGGTTCCAGCGTCGGTGTTGGTGCGATCGTTGGCGTTGGTTCTAGCGTTGACGTTGCGGTTGGGCGTGGGGTTGCCGGGTCGCAGGTGCGGGTTGTTTGCGCTGTGGGATCGACGCTGATTTGGAGGACGGCCATCGCGTCGGCGACTGTTACGGTGCCGTCGCAGTTGATCTCGCTGTGAGCGGCTGCGCATTCGGACGGTGCGATGCCAACGGTGTACTCGAGGATGAGGACAGCGTCGCCCGGCGTCACCAGGCCATCGCAGTTGGCGTCACCGGCGGGGAAGACGCCGGGGTTTGGCGTCGGGCCGGGCGTGGACGGGACGGTTGGCTGCTGAGGCGGCGTCTGGGTTGGCTTGGACGTTGGGCCTGGCGTTGCCGTTGGCGTCGGGGTGGGCGGGGGTGCGCCGCCATCGAAGTTGTTGGTCTGCGAGTACGCTTCGTTTGCGCCGAGGCTGGTCGTCGGGATACCGGAGAGGGTGACGCTGCTGGTGGTCTCGCCGTTTGGGCCTTGTACCCAGAAGTGGACGTGCGGGCCAGTCGTGCAGTCGCCCTTGGTGGAGGGGTGTCCGAGGCGCTGGCCGGCCTCCACAACCTGTCCGACGGTGACCTGCGGATCGCTCAAGTGGTAGTAGCGGGAGAACCAGCCGCCGCCGTGATCGATCAGGACGTATGGTGGCTCGGCATAGGTGACGGTGCCGGCGGCTGCTGCCAGGTCCCAGTACGAGGACTCGAGGAACACCCAGTCCGGGTCGCCTTCGCAGTGGACTTCGTAGGAGGACGGCGAGTCAGGCGGGAAGAAGTCGATGGCATCATTTGTATAGTGGAAGCCCTCGGAGCCAGTGACCCACATCTGGCCGTTCTGCCAGGGGAGGAGGAAGATCGGCTGCTGGCTGTCCGCAGACGCGTTGCCCGCTGCGATCGCGAGGAACGCGACGACGCCCGCAACGGCGAGCAGGCTGAGCCACAATCGTGGGGCGATTGTCATAATCTGTGGTCTGTTGGCAACAACGTCTCCGGGGCGAAGAGATACGGACAGCGCAGTGTTGTCCACAAGTCCGGACGAGCGTGCCTCTGGGGCGTTACGTCGGAGACATTAAGTTTCCGTGAGACCGGAAGTACAGATACGGAAAAGCACCCCGGTTTAAGCCGGGGTGCTCGTCTTGGGGGTGAATGGACCTGCTGAGCAGGCCGCCAGCTGCCGTGGGCGCTACCCTTCCCCTGAATGTACTCCTCGGGGATTGTTTAGAGCCAGATTCGAACGGATACGCTCTGTAGCTAGTTTCGTCGGGACTTAACCCTTATATTTTCCGTATACTTCCGGCAACATCACTTATTTCGCGGCGGGAAAGGCGTGGTGGAACGGTTGGCTGCCATCGACTGTATGGTTTGGCCGCCCGCGTGTAGTGATCTCGGTGTTGGTTCGCCTGAGGGCGACCCGCGATGACTTGGGGAGATGACCTACGTGCGGTGCGGCAGATTGTCGGACTCTCCCGGGAGGCGCTCGCTCGTTTAGCAGGCGTGTCTGCGGCGACTGTTAAGTCGTACGAAGACGGCTCCCGGAATCCGTCCCGGCAGATGCTTGTCGCCCTGCTCGATGCGATGCGCGTGGAGCGCCACGCCCGAAACACCATCCTCATCGGAGCGGGATTTGCGCCGGACGGAGAGTTCCTGGGCCCAGTACGTTTGCCTGGCTACATGTACACGCCTATGGAAGCCGAGATGCACATCGCCGAACTGCCATGGCCCGCATTTGTCTTCAACGAGTTGTTTGAGGTTGTGTGCGCGAATGAGCTCACGCAGCGGATCTGGGGTGTCGACCTTGAACGTGACTTTCCACCCGGTATTGCTCGGAACTTGTTGTTTCTCGGCAGCACGCCACGCATTGCTGAGTTGTTCAAGGGCTGGGATAACGTTGCCCGAACAGCGATCGCGGTGATAAAAAGCAACCATCCCGGACCCGATGACCTACAGAGCCTCGGTCCCTATTTTGCGGATGTCATGCAGCTGATGTCACAAGGCGGACCGGGATACGTGGCGAGATTTCTTGAACTCTGGGACGATACGCTGCCCAATGACCCGAAAGTGCGTCTCACCTTTCCCGCTGTCTTCAAGTTGCCAGAGGTTGGCAAGCTCTCATTCCACTGCCTGGTTACGACGTGCAGTGAGTCCGAGGGCCTTTCCTTCAACGACTGGATACCGATTGATGCCGAAACGTGGCGCGGCCTGGAGATATTGCGCACGCGTGGATCGTAGAGGCTCGACAGTGAGCGCTAAGATGCCAGCATGAGCTGGGGCGATGACCTGCGTGCGGCCAGGCAAGTAGTGGGACTCTCACGCGAGGCGCTGGCCCGAATTTCGGGGTTGTCAGCGTCGACGGTCAAATCTTACGAAGACGGCTCGCGGAACCCCTCCCGGCCGATGCTGATCGCTTTGCTGTACGCGTTGCGAGTTGACCTTCGCGTACGAAACAGCATTCTGATCGAAGCTGGCTTCGCGCCCGACCTGGAGTCAGAAACGGCAGGCGAACCATCCGGGTACATGTATTCGCTTGAGGAAGCGAAGGAGCACGTCGATCAGATGCCGTGGCCAGCGTTTGTATTCAAAGAGGTGTTTGAAGTCGTCTGTGCGAATGAGATCACGGAGCGCGTCTGGGACATCGATCTCGAGCGAGAGTTTACGCCGGGGATCGAGCGGAACATGCTGGCTGTTTCCAGCAGGCCACGCTTCACGGACATCTGTGAGAACTGGGATGATATGGCTCGAGTTGCGATCGCCATTCTGAAGGGCCACCATCGCGGCGCTGAGCAACTGGAGCAGCTGAGCCCATACTTCGCCGAGGTGATGCAACGCTTTCAGACCGGCAACCCACAGTACGTCGGCAGGTTCCTGGCGTTGTGGCAGGGCACACCTGCCCGTGACCCGAAGATCCGGTTTCTCTACCCGGCGGTCTTCAATCTTCCGGGCATTGGGAGGATGAGCTTTATCAGCGTGGTGAACACGTGCAACGAGCCGGAGGGCCTCGCCTTCAACGATTGGGTTCCGACCGACGCGGAGAGTTGGGTGAACCTTGAGAAACTGCGGAGGAGCCCGCGCCGGCGTTAGTCGCTAGTGTTGGGGTTCGGCCAGCGCGGCTTGCTGGCTGGAGGTTTGCTCCGGAAGGATGGCGTTGGTGCCATGCTCGACGGCGCTGAAGATTGGGCGGGGGTAGAGGCCGACGAAGAAGATGCCCGCGACGAGCACGGCCAGCGCGCCGTACTCGAACCACGGCGTTGGGAAGCGGGTCTTTTCGTCAGGCTCGCCCAGGTACATCTCGCGGATGACGACAAGGTAGTAGTAGAGCGAGACGAAGCTGAAGAAGGACGCGATTCCGGCGAGCCACAGAAGGTCGTGGTTGGCGGCGGCCTGGAAGAGGATGAACTTCGTGGCAAAGCCGGCGAAGAGCGGCATGCCGGCCAGTGAGAACAGCGCGATCGTCAGGCTGAGCGCCAGGAACGGCGCCCGCTCAGCTAGGCCTTTGTACTCGTAGATCTCTTCGCGGCCGGTCCAGTTGTAATAGATGATGATCGCCAGGAACGCGGCCAGGTTGGTGATTACGTAACCGACCATGTGCAGCACCATCGCGCTTGCTACGTCGTGTGACTCTGGCGCTAGGGCGGCGATGCCGACGAGGAGGTAGCCCACCTGGCCGATGCTGGAGTAGGCGAGCAATCGCTTGATGTTGGTCTGCTGGATCGCGACGAAGTTGCCGAACGCCATCGTGGCGATGGCTAGACCGGCGATGAAGTAGCGCCATTCGTCGGCGATAGGTAAGAAGGCGACGGAGAAGAGCTTGAGGAATAGCGCGATGCCGGCGGACTTGGATAGCGCCGAGATCAGTCCGGTGATTGGCAGCGGCGCGCCTTCGTAGGCGTCTGGCGTATACATGTGGAAGGGCACAGCCGCAACCTTGAACCCGAGGCCGCCGATGATCATCGCGAGGCCGAGGAACAGTGCCGGCTCGATGTCGCCGTGCGGGCCGGAGAGCACCTTACCGATGCCCTCGAACGACGTAGTGCCGGTGGTGCCGTAGATCAGGCCGATGCCGTAGAGGAAGATCGCGGAGGAGAACGCGCCCAGCAGCATGTACTTCAAGCCACCCTCGTTGGAGCGCAGGTCGAACTTGGCGTACGAGGTGAGCACGTACAGCGAGAAGCTCAGTAGTTCCAGCGAGATGTAGGCAGTCAGCAGCTCTCGCGCGGAGGCCATGCCGTCCGCACCGATGACGCAGAGCAGGATCAGCGCGTAGTACTCGCCCGGGTGGAGGAGGTTGTCCTTCACGTAGCGGGCGGAGGCGAGGCAGGTGACACCTCCGATGCAGCAGAAGAACACCCGGAAGAGCGTGGTGTAGTCGTTGATGTCGATCACGGTGCCGAACGTCTTCGTGTCGCCCACCCAGATGAACGAGACGCCGGCCGCCACGAACGCACCGAGGGCAGCGAGCACGCCGAGCTGTTCCTTGCTGAGCTTCCCCCAGAAGAGGTCGACGAGGATGATGAACGCCGCCCAGCCCGCGAGAATGTATTCGGGGGTGAGGAGCTCCCAGCTCATGTTGCTCGTGTTCATCCGAGCCCCGGGATTCCCTTGACGGTGTCAGCGATTCGGTCGAGGAAGAGCGCCGGCCAGACGCCCATGAGGACGACGCCGCCAATCAGCAGCAGCGCAGACGCTTGCTCCTGGATGCGCATCTCCTTCAGGTCGTTCCAGCGCTCGTTGAAGGGGCCGAAATAGGCGCGCGCAAGCATGCGCAAGATGTAGGTCGCGGTGATGGCGGCGGCGAGGATGCCCAGGCCGCCCGCCCAGTAGTAGTGCGCCTGGAACACGCCGACGAAGATATGGAACTCGGCGATAAATCCGGCTAACCCCGGTAAGCCCAGCGAAGAGAGTCCGGCGATGGTGAAGAACGCCGCGTGTCTCGGCATCTTCTTGGCGAGGCCGCCGAACGCTGTCATGTCGCGGATGTGCGCCTGGTCGTAGACGGCGCCGACGTTGGTGAACATGAGGGCGGTCATGACGCCGTGCGCGAACATCTGCAGCACCGCACCGTTGACGCCGATCTGC
>JBDTOK010000044.1:0-15337 GCA_039933275.1 Chloroflexota bacterium
CGTATGCCGCCCGGTAATACGTCTCGGCCTCCGTTAGCGCGTAGCGTTCTACGGCCTTCTTCCCGGCGATCAGCAGGTACGGCACCGCGCGCTCTGGCTCGTCGCTGTTCTGGAAGTGGTAGGCGATCGACTCTGCGTACTCCCGCTTCCGCTCGCCCAGCAGTTGTTCCATCGCCTGTGCCACGCGGCCGTGCAGCTCGTGCCGTTTGCTTCGCAGGAGGCCCTGGTAGGCCACCTCCTGCGTCAGCGCGTGCTTGAACAGGTACTCGAGATCAGCGTCCACGTTGCGCTGGCGGATCAAGTCCGCTGACTCCAGCGCGGACAGACCGTCGGCGAGCGTTGTGTCGCCGCCACTGACCTGGCTGAGGATCGTGAACATGAACTCGCGGCCGATGACGGACGCTTCTTGCAGGATGCGGCGCCGGCCCGGATCCAGCCGATCGATGCGGGCCGCGATCACGCCACGGATCGTCGTCGGCACAGACGTTGCGTCGAACTGGCCGGTCAGCGCCCACGAATCGCCGGTGCGGGTGAGAATGTGGTTCTCGATCAGGCTGTTGAGGATCTCCTCCATGAAGAACGGGTTGCCGCCGGTGCGCTCTTCCAGGAACTTCACCAGCGCATCTGGCACGGCGCTCGCATCAAGCAGCGATTCCACCAGCTCGCGCGTGTCGCGGTCGGACAACTCCGACAATCGGATCTCGCGTATGCCGCCTTCGTGGAAGGAGAACTCTGGGCGGTAGTTGTACAACGTCATCGTCGACGACAGCGGCTCCGTCGCCAACTGCCGGAGGATGTCGATCGTCGATGGGTCGGCCCAGTGCAGGTCTTGCAGGCAAACAACCAGCGGCCCGCGCGAGGCCAGCGATTGCACCAGCGTCCGCAGCGATTCCAGCAAGCGCCCGCGGTAAGCTTCACGGTCGATGGAGGAGCCTTCCGAGCCTTCGATATCGTAGAGCTGCAGAAGCGGCGGCAGTATCTCGGACGAGTTCTCGACGATGGCGCCGATCCGCTGCTCCAGCTTCGTGCGCACGGTCTCCGCTGAGTCCGCTTCATCGATGCCCAGCCGGTTGCTGATGAGGTCTGTGAGTGCGTAGTAAGGGATGTTCTGCGCGAAAGGGTAGGCGCGCCCTTCAAGCCACGTCGCGTCTGCGGCGATGCGGGAGCGGAACTCTTCGACGAGGCGCGTCTTTCCGGAGCCAGCCTCGGCCGAAACCGCGACGAAGGACGGTGTACCGCTCTTTGCGCGCTCGTACTCATCTCGCAGCAGGCTCAGCTCCGAGTCCCGCCCAACGAACCGGCCCTGGCGTCGAGCTGGCGTAACGTTGCGCGCGGCGATGGACACGACCCGCGCGACGGCGACTGGCTCGCCTTTGCCCTTCAGGTCGTGCAGCCCAAGGTCTTCGAGATCGAACGTGCTCTCAATCGCGCGGCGGGTCTCCGGGCCGACCAGCACCTGTCCGGTCTTGGCCAGCGACTGCAATCGCGCGGCGACGTTGATCGTGTCACCGAGCGGGCCGGTCTGCTGCTGGCCGTCGAGGACCGTCTCGCTTGTGAGCACGATGCCGGTGTTGACGCCGCTGTGCATGCCAATCGGCGAGCCGATGCGAGGCTCGACGTCCCGGTTCAGAGCTTCGACCGCGTCGTGCAACTCGAGCGCGGCGCGGACCGCCCGAAGAGGGTCGTCCTCATGTGCAACGGGATCGCCGAAGATAGCCAGCACTGCGTCGCCGAGAAGCTTGTTGATGCGCCCGTCGTACCGCCCGACGATCTCCCCGGCGCGCTGCCAGATCTTGTTGACGATATCGCGCACGTCCTCCGGATCGAGCTTTTCGTTGAGGGCCGTGAAGCCGGAGAGGTCGGAGAAGAAGACGGTGACCTGCCGGCGCTCTTGTGAAGTAGGGGCAGGTGCAGTCTCAGCAAAGGGCGTGCCGCATTGGCTGCAGAAACGCGCTCCATCGGCAGCTTCAGCGCCGCACCGGGTACAGGCTCTCGCGGATGTGGTCATAGCTCGTCGATTCGCTCCCGAACGTGCAGAAGTGCGTTTGTTCAGCGAATCATAGCATCGCGGACGTTAAGCCCATAAGGGCGTTGCCTGAGTGATTGGCGCGCTGAGTGGGCGCTTCGCGAAATCGCAACTGGAGCGGGAGACGGGGATCGAACCCGCGACATTCTGCTTGGAAGGCAGACGCTCTACCACTGAGCTACTCCCGCATCCGCTCTCAGTTTAGCAGCCGTTGGTCACCACATTCGTTTGACCAGTTCTCGTGCGTTGGTCTTTAGCCCAGCGGCAGTTTCTCCCGCAGTACTTCCACCAGCCTCGCTATCGGCACCCGCTCCTGCGTCATCTCGTCGCGAGATCGGATCGTCACCGCATCGTCATCCAGCGTATCGAAGTCCACCGTCACGCAAAACGGCGTGCCGATCTCGTCCTGGCGCCGGTATCGCCGGCCGATGCTCTGGGCGTCGTCGTACTGTGTCATGAACTGCGGGCGCAGGAGGTCGGACACCTTCTTTGCCACCGGCACCAGAGTGTCCTTCTTCGAAAGCGGGAGGATCGCCACCTTGATCGGCGCGATCTGCGGCGCTAGCTTCAGCACCGTCCGCTTCTCGCCGTTGACCTCTTCCTCCACGTACGAGTCGATCATCACCGTCAGGAAGCAGCGGTCCACGCCCATCGCCGGCTCAATCACGAACGGTGTGATCTGCTCTTTCGTCTCCTCATCAAAGTAGCGGAGCGACTTGCCCGATGCCTTCTCATGCGCCTTCAGGTCGAACTCGCCGCGGTTCGCGATGCCCTCAATCTCAGAGAAGCCTGCGAACGGGAAGTCGTACTCGATGTCCACCGTCCGCTTGGAGTAGTGCGACAGCTCTTCCTTCGCGTGCTCCCGCAACTTCAGGTTCTCCTTCTTAACGCCGAGGACGTCCGTCCACCAGCGCATGCGAGCCTCGATCCACTCATCGTGAGCCGTTTCGTCGGTGCCGGGCATCACGAAGTACTCCATCTCCATTTGTTCGAACTCGCGGTCGCGGAAGATAAAGTTGCCCGGCGTGATCTCGTTCCGGAACGAGCGGCCGATCTGTGCGATACCAAACGGCAGCTTGCGGCGAGTCGTTGTCAGCACATTGTCGAAGTTCACGAACATCCCCTGTGCTGTCTCCGGCCGCAGGTACGCCACCGAGGCGTCGTCCGCCACGGGGCCAATGAACGTCTTGAACATCAGGTTGAACATCCGCGATTCGGTCAGCTCACCGCCGCAGTCGGGACACTTGATCGCGTCCCTCTCGTCTGGCTTCAGGTCATCCGTGCGGAAGCGGTGCTTGCAGTTCTTGCAGTCCACCATCGGGTCCGCAAACGTGCCCACGTGGCCGCTTACCTCCCACACCTTTGGGTTCATGACGATCGACGTCTCGATTCCGACGACGTCGTCTCGCTCCTGCACCATATATCGCCACCAGGAGCGCTTGATGTTGTTCTTCATCTCGACGCCAAGCGGGCCGTAGTCCCAGAAGCCGCCCAGGCCGCCGTAGATTTCGCTGCTCTGGAACACAAAGCCACGCCGCTTGCTGAGCGACACGAACGTGTCCATCGAGGGTTTTTGCGGCTTATCCGTCTCTTTATCTGCCATGCAATCGATGTTATCCGAACGGCGCCCCACGGGTCGAGTAAACCTGCCCAAATCGCTCGTTGCCACCCTCCTTCTTCCAGCTTCCACCTTCCTCCTTCCCCTCGGAGCGGCTCCGGCCTACAATCTCCCCATGGAAGACTACGGGCTGGACATGGACGAAGTCGTGCGCGTCATCGACTCCGCCGACGTGCTCGTCATCCGCTTCGCGATCGTGGATAAGCGGCTCCTCATCGACAGCCGTACGACCGACACCGAAGGCCCGATGATCGCCGTCGTCCCCAAGGCCGGTTCCGTCGAAGAGCGGTTCAAGGCGCTGAAGAAGCTGCGCCCGCGCTTCTCGCTCCCGGACAAGATCATGTCCTTCACCTGGCCCCGCCACATTCAGACGTTCCGCAACGCAGGCCTCTCGGAGCGCATCGAGAACCGCCTGGTCTCCCTCGGCGGCGACATCATGGCCCCGCACGTGCGAGACGCCATCGCCTCCCTGGCCGAAGAGGAGAAGCACGAAATCCTCTCCGCCATTCGCGGCGGCGACGGCTACCAGACCCTCTGGCAGCGCTCCGGCGCCTAGCCCCCTCGACCGCTAAGAGCAGACCAGCGTGCCGTGCAGATTCAGCGTCTTTCCTGAGCTCGCATCCTTCGCCGACGTTCCGTCAAAGTCAAAACCGCTGCCGTTCGGGTCGATCGACGTGCTCAAGAAGCCAGAGTCGAACTCCGCTCCGTCCGGTCCCTGGAAGCCATATTCGTTCGCACTGATGTCTCCCGCGTAAGTGGTGGTGCTGCCGTCGAACGCGGCCTTTACGCTCGCCGTAGTGTTGGCTCCGCTCCCAACGCATTGATCGATCACCAGTGTGCCACTGTAAGCCCCGTCGAACGTGACTGAACCGGTCCCGCTGGCAACACTCGGCGCCGCGCTGGACTGGCCGCCAAGCGAGCCGGTGTTAGTCGCGGCAGCGGCCGCCGTCGTCGAAGCAGCCGCAGTCGTCGTGGACTGGCTCGCAGTCGGCGTGGTTGTTGCCGAGTCATCGCCGCCGCATGCTGCGATGCCCAAAACAACAACTCCTGCGACGATAGTGAATAGCATCAGTCTCATGACCTTCCATCCTCTCTTCCGCAAGACCGCGTCTCGGCGGACAACACTCATTTTGGGCCCGATGTTAGTCCTCTCTATTCGGCCCATCAATTTCTTTTTAACCCTGCTTTCAGCCACCATTGATACTTGGCGTCGCGCGAGGCAGCACTGTCAGCTCGTGACCCTCGCTCTGCGTGTCGCTACAATCGTCCCGTGGCCACCAGACCGGAAGTCCAGCACGACGCCACGATCGTCGTACCCGAAAACATTAAGGTTGTCGCCAAGCCCTGGGGCGAAGAGCATTGGCTGGCCTGCACGGACCGCTACGCCGCCAAGATACTCATCGTCCGCAAGGGTCAGCGTCTCAGCCTGCAGTACCACGAGCGCAAGCACGAAACCCAGTACATCGAGGCCGGCCGCGTGCGTTACAACCTTGGCCGCAGCGACGACCCGTCGCAGTCCGCGGAAGTCATCGCCGAGCCCGGCACGACTATCATATTGCCGCCCGGCACCGTCCACCGCATGCAAGCGCTGGAAGACTCTCGCATCTTCGAAGTGTCCACGCCCGATCTCGATGACGTCGTCCGCATCGAAGACGACTACGGCCGCGAAGGGACGAGCGACGCATGAAGCAGATCGACCTTCGCTCTGACACCGTCACCCTTCCGTCGCCGGAGATGCGCAAAGCAATCGCCGCCGCTGAAGTGGGCGACGACGTCTTCGCTGAGGACCCCACCGTCAACCGTCTGCAAGAGATGGCCGCCGAGATGCTCGGCAAGGAGGCGGGACTACTCGTGTCGAGCGGGACGCAAGGCAACCTCATCGCCCAGATGACGCACTGCCCGCGCGGCGCGGAAGTCATCATCGGCGAAGGCTCCCACATTATCGAGCACGAGGGTGGCGGCGCCTGGCTCGTCGGCGGCCTCGGCCTGCACACCGTACCGATCGACTCCAAAGGCCGGCTAGATCTTGCCGCCGTGCGCGCGACCATCCGGCCCGACAACGAACACTACCCGCGCACCGGCCTCATCTGCGTCGAGAACACGCACAACCGCGCCGGCGGCACCGTCCAGAACGAAGAGGATCTCGCCGCCGTCCGTGAGCTCGCCGACAAGCACAAGTTGCCCGTGCACATGGACGGCGCGCGCATCTTCAACGCCGCCGTGAAGCTCGGCGTGCCGGCGTCCAACCTCACCGCTTACGCCGACTCCGTCACCTTCTGTCTGTCGAAAGGCCTCGGCGCGCCGATCGGCTCCGTACTCTGCGGCTCCCGCGACTTCATCCACGAAGCGCATCGCATGCGCAAAGTTCTCGGTGGTGGCACGCGCCAGGCCGGCTTTATCGCCGCTGCCGGAATCTACGCGCTCGAAAACATGATCGATCGCCTCGCCGAAGACCATGACAACGCCCAGCGCGCCGCCGCCGGCCTCGCCGAAATGCCCGGCGTCACGCTCGCGCCGCCGCCGGAGACGAACCTCCTCTACTTCACTGTCGATAGCTGGAAGTCGCACAAGCTCGAGGCGAAGCTCAACGCCGCAGGCGTCCGTTGCTTCGACGAGGGCGGGCGCATTCGCTGGGTGACCCACTTCGGCATCGAAGCAACGGACATCGAAGAAGCGCTCGACATCACGCGCGGCGTGCTCGCGGCCGGCGCCTGATGCGACTCGCGTTCGTGCTCCTCGCTTTTCTCTTGCTGGCCGGCGCCTGTGCCCAGAGCGAGACGATCACCTCCCGCGACATCATCAAAGCGATACCCTGGAACGTGCCCGAGACGACGAAGATGCGTGTGCTCGACTCGCAGGACAAAGAAGTCGGTACTGGCACCTTCAAGATCGAGGCTGCGGACACCGGCAAGATTCGCCTCACGCAGCACTTCGATTTCCCCGACAAGGGCTACGTCAACGACTCGCAAGTCGTCGCCGACGCCACGACGCTCCAGCCCTCCACAACGAACTACGACCTCACCGGGCCCAACGGCGAAATCACCTGCGCGGCCACGTACACGACCGGCAAGGTGGCCGCTCACCGCGTTGGCCAGGACGGTGCGCGCGACGATACGCTGGACGTGCCGAACATCGCGTACGACAGCTGGGCGGACCTCTTCCTCTGGCGCACGATCGACTTCGGGAAGAGCTTCGAGACGGACTACGCCGACATCCTCTCTTGCACGCTGGACAAGACGCAGAAGCAGAGCGTCACGCTAAAGGTCACAGATCAGGAGAGCATCACCGTCCCCGCCGGCACCTTCGACACGTGGCACCTGGAGATCGATTCGGGGGGCGGGACTCAGGATGCCTGGTATGCGACGGACGCCTTACACACGCTGATCAAATACGACAACGGCGATCAGACTTTCGAGCTGACGCAGGCCGGTCAGCTCAAGCCTTAGGCGGAACCGCCTACTGCGGGACGGACGTAATGAGCGGCCTCGCAGTCGCAACCGGGTGGGGGATACCCTCACCGCCGACTTCCGCGATGCACTGGACAAAGATAACGAAAGCTGCCAGGAGCGCCAGGAATACCCACACGATTCTTACCGCACCGATTTTCAACTGTCTGCTCCCATTTTCACCCGTTCACTCCGGTTTATTGCTATCCCGATGATCTAAAATAGAGATACGGGCGTAGTACAGCACAAGACTCGTCATGGCCAGCATACTACTGATCACCCCAGATCGCTCGCTCCAGGAGCATGCACAACGGGCGCTGATAGCGGCTGGACATCAAGTCATGCCAGCCTCCAATGCAGAGCAAGCCTTACTCTCCGCCCTCTCCTTTCCCGTCGACATCGTCGTCGTGGACCCCGTCACTGAAGACGTTCCGGAGATCCGCGAGCAACTCGATCGCCCCGCCGGATTCCGTTCGTCTACGTCGCGCCCTCCCCGCCGCCTATGCGCGAAGGAGATCGCTTCATCCAGAAGCCCGCTACCCCAGATCAACTGCGCGACGCGATCAGCAACATCCTCGCCAGCGTCGCGGTTGGTCCGCTCGTCGACCTGCGGGGAGTAATCTTCGACCGTCCCGGGCAACGTCTCGGCGGCGAAGGCAACTTCGAGCAACTGACTCCCACCGAATTCCGCCTCCTCGACTATCTCCTCACTACTCGCGGTCGCATTGCTGCCACCGATGAGCTCCTGCAAAACGTCTGGCACTACACCAGCGACACCGCCTCCTCAGACGTAGTCCGCTCGCACCTGAAAAACCTGCGCGCCAAGATCCGCCGCGTAAACGAAGGCAACGACTTGATCGAGACCATCCCGCGCCGCGGTTACCGCCTGACGTAAAGCGACCGGCACGCAACGTGGCACCCGGAAACGACGTAGCCGGGGCTTTCCAGCCCCGGCTCGTGCTTGCGATCCAGAAAGCGCCTACCAGTCGTAATGCTCCCGCTGCAACGCGAGCGACATCCCCATGCCCGCGCCCATGCACAGCGTGACCAGCCCCCACTCCTTGTCCTGCCGCTGCATCTCGTAGGCGAGCGTGCCGATCAGCCGCGTGCCGCTCGCGCCCAGTGGGTGGCCGATCGCGATCGCGCCGCCGTTGGGGTTGACCTTGTTCCAGTCCCAGCCGAGGTCGTTGCCGCAGGCCAGCACCTGGCTCGCGAACGCCTCGTTGATCTCGATCAGGTCAAAGTTCTCGAGGCTCATGCCCGTGCGCTTCATCAGCTTCTGCGTCGCCGGCACCGGGCCGTAGCCCATGATCGTCGGGTCTACGCCAACGCTCGCCGCATGCCGGAACGTCGCTAGCGGCCGCAGCCCCTTCTGGCGGGCCATCTCCTTCTCCATAATCAAGCAGATCGTCGCGCCGTCCGTGCGCGGGCTCGCGTTGCCCGCCGTCACCTGGCCCTCCGCTGTGTACGCCGGCTTCAGCGAGGCTAGCTTCTCAGCCGTCGTATCTTCGCGCGGGTTCTGGTCCTTCTCGATCGTCACGCTGGAGCCGTCGCTGTACTCAATCGTGATCGGCTCGATCTCGTCTGCCAGCAGGCCTTCCTTCTGTGCGCGGATCGCCTTCTTGTGGCTGTCCAGCGCGAACGCGTCGGCGTCCTGCCTCGAGACGCCGCGCTCCTTTGCCAGCTTCTCGGCCGTCTGGCCCATGTCCATAATCCAGGGCTCGGTTACTTGGTACCAGCGCTTCGTCCACTTCGGCGCCTTCGCCTGGTCCGGCCACGCCTGCAGGAACTCGCGCGACATAACCTCCGTCGTCTGGATCTGCTGGAGGTTGCGCTCGTCGCCCGGCGGGATCGGGTTGTAGCGGTCCATCGTCTCAACGCCGCCCGCCAGCACGATGTCCGACATCCCGGCCATCACCGCAAACGCACCCTGCGTGCTCGCCTGCAGCGACGACCCGCACTGCTTGTTCATATCAGTGGCTGAGATCGAGTAGGGCAGGCCCGCCTCGAACAGGTAGTGGCGTGATCGGGTCAGCATGCCGGCAAAGCCGACGCTGCCCCACAGCACCTCGTCCACCTCGTCGCCGGGTACGCTGTTGCGGTCCAGCACCTTCTTCATCAGAGGGACCACCATATCGACGTGTGAAATATCGCGGAACACACCGCGCTGGCCCGCGCGCCCAAACGGCGTCCGCAGCATGTCTACGAGCACTGCTTCTCGCATAGTCTCTGCCTCCTTCTGTATATCGGGCCTCAGTCTAGCAGGCGTGCGGGCAGAGGGAGAGAGGGGAGTTTGTTTGGCAAAAACGACTGTTTCGGGCGGGTGACGTTTGGGCCTTGACATGCCCCTTCGCTGGCGCTGGTGGCTGCGTCCGGCCCTGGGACGAGCGTTGGTTCTGCGATCGGGCAGGTCCGTGTCGCGGATGATTTGCTTCGCGGGTCCTTCGAGACCCTCAGGATGAACGGAACTCTTCGCTGGTTCTGCCGTCACACACACTACCAACGTTTGCGTATCGAAGGGTGCAGTGAAGGAGGCGCGGCCTCCATAACGGGGGGCCTGGGGGGTGTCCCCCCATCTCTCTTCTTAGAAGGGTGGGTGGGGTCGCGGTGTGCCACAAAGGAAAGGAGGGAACCCTAAGGAGTAAGGGTTCCCTCAAGACCAAAGAAGCCGACGTTAGCTTTTAGAAGCGGCCCGGCGGGCTGTCGAAGCCACGGAACTCGTCGCGGCGCATGTCCCAGCGCTGCTGGTGGAGCACCGTCGAAATGATCGCCTGTCGTGGTGTTGTGTCCTGAACCTTCGCGATGCCACGGTTCACGATGCGGGTCTCGGAGGTCTTGCGGTGCTTCTTGAAGAGTGTCATTTGTTTTGCTCCCCTTGCTGTGATGTGATCGCTTTTTCTGCTGTGCTCACATCTTCCGCTACGAAGGTGAACGTAGAGGTAATCAGGAAATGGATTGCCGTAAACGCATGGTGAATTGTTCAGGTCTGGTTAATCGAGGCGATTTGCCAGGCGTGATACACTACTTACGAAAAGTAAGAAGGAGCTACCAATGACCCAGACCAACGCCGCCGCTATCAACGTCGCCCGCCTCAACCACGCCGTCCTCTACGTCCGCGATCTCGATCGCTCCGTCGATTTCTACTCGAAAGCGTTTGGCTTCGAAGAGATCGCCCGCGAAGGCGGGATGATGGCGTTCCTGCGAGCGGCCGGCTCCAGCAACCACCACGACCTCGGCCTGATGCAGGTCGGCGCGAACGCCGAGCAGCCGGCCGGCCGCGCCGTCGGGCTCTACCACCTGGCGTGGGAAGTGCCGACGATCGAGGACCTCGCCCGCGCCGCCAGCGTCCTGACGGAGTTCAACGCGATCACCGGCATGAGCGACCACGGCGCTACGAAGTCCCTCTACGGCGCGGACCCCGACGGCATCGAGTTCGAGATCATGTGGATGGTCCCGCGCGACCAGTGGGGTGAGCACGAGCGCCGCGCCATCGTCCAGCCGCTGAATATGGGGCGGGAGCTGGAGCGCTTTGGGGCGAAGTAGCGGGCAGACGATATAACATCGGAAGGCGTATGAAGCTTCTTCTCACTTCCGGCGGTATCAAGAACGCGAGTATCCAGAACGCGCTCGACGATTTGCTGGGCAAGTCGATTGCCGAGTCCAGCGCTTTGTTCATTCCGACCGCGGCGTACGCGCACCCGATGGCGGGTCCTGGCGCGGTATGGCGGCAAATCATCGGGGAACCCGAGTCCCCATTCTGCGAATTGGGCTGGAAGTCGATGGGAATAATGGAGCTCACCGCGCTGCCCAGCCTCAGTGAAGAACTCTGGGTCCCGCTGGTCCGGGAGACTGACGCGCTGCTGGTGGGCGGTGGCGATCCCCTGTACCTGTGCCACTGGATGCGGCAGTCCGGACTGGCGAACCTCCTGCCGTCGCTGCGCGCGGTCTATGTGGGACTGAGCGCCGGGAGCATGGTGATGTCTCCCAGGATCGGAGAGGACTTCGTCGGCTGGAAGCCGTCCACTGGCAGCGATGAAACGCTGGGCGTGGTCGGCTTCTCGATGTTTCCGCACCTGGATAACGAGGGGTTGCCGGACAATACGATGGCCAACGCGGAAAAGTGGGCGGCGGGCATACCGGGGCCGGCGTACGCGATGGACGATGAGACGGCGATCAAGGTAACGGACGATGGCGTCGAAGTCATCTCAGAGGGGCACTGGAAGCTGTTCAACGGCTGAAACATGAAGCGGGAGTGGGGCGGCCTGTGGACCACACGTCGGTCGCGTCACGTTGACAACCCCTAACTAGTTGTTAAACTAATCGCGCCGCCGATCCGGCAACGGAAGGCGAGTCACACGCAATACACGATCCCGCTTGGATCCACTCACACGGACCGAGACGGCGCATAAGAGACGGAGTCCTTCCGCCGCGATGCCCTTTCGGTCTGCGAAAGGGTTTTTTCTTGCGAGATCTGCCCGCTGCTCGGCGGGATGGGGAGGGCAATCGAATGCGGATAATGCTCAAGTCGAAGATCCACCGCGCAACGGTGACCGGCGCCGACGTCAACTACGAAGGCTCGATCACGCTCGACCCGGTGCTCATGCAGGCCGCCGACATTCTTCCGTTCGAGCAAGTACACGTCGTCGACGTCGACAACGGCTCGCGGCTCGTCACATACGCGATCGAGGGCACGCCCGGTAAGGGTGAGGTCGTCCTCAACGGCGCTGCGGCCCGGCTCGTCAGCCCCGGCGACATTGTCATCGTCATCTCTTACCGCGACGTCCAGGACGCCGACCTGCCCTCGCATGAGCCGCGTCTCGTGTACGTCGATGGGCAGAACAAGATTGTGCGTACCGCGCACGATATTCCGCTTGGCGCGCGGGTGTAGACTGGCGCCATCTGCCCCGTTTACACAGAAGGAGACTCGATTTTGGCAAAGCAGTCCGCACTAATCACAGGTTGCTCCACCGGCGGCATCGGCCACGCCCTGGCCCGGCAGCTCGCCGCTAAGGAGTACCGCGTGCTCGCCACCGTCCGCAATCCCGCCAAGGCCGGCGACTTGCAGGACGACGCGAAGAAGAACAACTGGGACCTGAAAGTCCTGCAGCTCGACGTAACCGACGACGCCTCCGTGAAGAACGCTATCGCCGAAGCAGGCGAAGTCGATGTGCTCGTGAACAACGCCGGCTTCGAGATCTGGGGTCCGATCGAAGAAATGTCGCTGGACGACGTCAAGGACCAGTTCGAGACAAACGTCTACGGCCCGATGCGCACGATGCTCGCGATCATCCCTCAGATGCGGAACCGCGGGTCCGGCGTCATCGTCAACGTGTCGTCGGTCGCCGGCATCACCGCGGCGCCGCTGAATGGCCTGTACTCCTCGAGCAAGTGGGCCCTCGAAGCGCTGACCGAAACGCTGCACTTCGAGCTCGGCCACTTCGGCATCCGCACCCACCTGATCGAGCCTGGCGGCGTCGAGACACCGTTCGGCGACAACCGACGTCTGGTCGGCGCAGGCGCTGGCAAGAAGGAGTCGCCGTACGCCGATCTCGTCACCGAGTGGGAAGGCGTCTCCGGCCGGCTCGGCGCGGGCGGCGCAGCGAAGGCAGACGACGTCGCCAGCGTAATCGTCGAAGCGATCGAAGTCGGCGACAAGCTCCGCTACCCCGTCGGCAGCGATGCCGCGCTGATCAACACCGCCCGCAAAGCAATGACCTTCGAACAGTTCGAACAGGCGATGCGCGCCCAGCTACAAATGAAGTGGTAAACGCGATGTGTAGGGGCGCAGCATGCTGTAGGGCGCAGCAAGCGGCGCCCCTACAGCACAACAGGCGCCGATCCGCCTGAGGCGGACGGCGACCAAGGAGGACCAACATGGACAAGCGCACATCGATCACCGACCTCAAGGCGATGAAGAAGCGCGGCGAGAAGATCGTCATGATCACCGCCTACGACTACCCCAGCGCGATCCTCGTCGAAGAAGCCGGCGTCCCGCTGATCCTTGTCGGCGACTCGCTGGGCAACGTCGTCCTCGGCTACGACTCCACGATTCCTGTCACCATGGACGAGATTGTGCACCACGTGAAGCCCGTCGTCCGCGCCACCCGCAAGACGCACGTCGTCGCTGACATGCCGTTCATGTCGTACCAGGCCGGCCCGGTCGAGGCGCTGCACAACGCCGGCCGTCTGCTCAAAGAGGGCGGCGCGCAGTCAGTGAAGCTCGAAGGCGGGACGAAGGTCGCGGAGACCGTGCGCTTCATCGTCGATGCCGGGATTCCGGTGATGGGGCACCTCGGCCTCACGCCGCAGTCGATCAACCAGCTCGGCGGGTACAGAGTGCAGGGCAAGACGCCCGCCGCCGCCGTGCGCCTCCTCAACGACGCCATGGCCCTGCAGGAAGCCGGCGCCTACGCCATCGTTCTCGAGACAGTGCCCGTACACGTCGCGCGCATCATCACGGAGAAGCTCGACATCCCGACGATCGGGATCGGCGCCGGACCGGAGTGCGACGGGCAGGTGCAGGTCTGGCACGACTTGCTCGGCCTGTACTCCGACTTCGTCCCGAAGCACGCCAAGCAGTACGCGCACCTGGCCGGGACGATTACAGACGCGATCCGCACCTACGCCGACGAAGTCCGCGCGGGTGCCTTCCCGACGGAGCGCGAGTCGTTCATCAAACAGCCGGCGCCGCAAGAGGTCGAGCAGATCACCGCTGCGGCCAGCTAAGCGGAGCGACGGATTGGCCAGCCGCACCGTCATCTCGAAAGATGACCGCGCGGCGTTTGAATCGATCGCTCAGGAGATTGCGCCGGGCGGGCGTGTCACGAAGATCGAACGGCTGCGCGGGGGCATCAGCGCTTATATGCATGCGCTCACGATCGAAGGCGGAGATGGCACGCGCACGAAGGTGACGGTGCGACGGCTGCGCGGGCACGACGCGGCGGAGGAACCGTGGGGCATCGAGTACGAGTACGGGGTGTTGCAAATTGTCGAGCGCGCGGGCCTTTCTGCGCCGCGGCCGCTGTACTTGGACGCGGCGGGCAAGCACTTCGGCGCGCCGGCGCTCGTGCTTACGTTTCTCCCGGGCAAGACGAATATCGCGCCGAAGGATGCGGCGTCATGGACGGACGCGCTCGCCTCCATGCTAGTCAAGGTGCATGCGATTACGCCAGAGGCGGCGGACCTTTCGATGCTTAAGCAGCAAGACAGCCGTTCACGGATTGAAGACATCGCTGCAGAGAACCGAGGCGATCCATACGTCGGCGAAGTCGTCGCTGTGCTACGGGCTCGCTGCGACAGCATCGAGCCGCTGCCGCCGACGCTGGTACACAATGACTACTGGGCGGGCAACGTGCTCTGGAACCGCGGGAGCCTGACCGGCATCATCGACTGGACGCACGCCCGCATCGGCGACCCCCGCAATGATGTCTCCGAGTGCCGAAGCGCCCTTACCTTCGATCACGATGAGGCCGTCGCGAACGCTTTCCTCACCGCCTACGAGCGCCACTCTGGCCGCACTCTTCCCGACATGTGGTTCTTCGATCTCCTGCGTGGCGCCACGGCGTACATGTACCACGAGTCATATCTCGAAGGCACCATCGATCTCGGCATCCACCTCGACGAGGCCACCGTCAAACGCCAACTGGCTGCGTTCTTGCAGCATGCCCTTGACGCATCGAAAGCGTTCGCGTGAAGACTCTCGCCACCGTCGCCGACATGCGCGACTGGCGTGAGGCCGCGCCCGGATCGGTCGGCCTCGTGCCGACGATGGGTTTTCTGCACGAAGGCCACCTCTCGCTCGTCCGCCGCAGCAAGCGGGAGAACGACGCCACTGTCGTCTCGATTTTCGTGAACCCGACGCAGTTCGGCCCGGGCGAAGACTTCGAGCGCTACCCTCGCGACGAGGCGCGAGACCTTGAGTTGCTAACGGCCGCGGGCGTCGACGCCGTCTTCATCCCGACCGTCGACGAAATGTACCCGCCGGACTTCGACGAGTGGGTCGAAGTGCATGGCCCCGTCGCCCAGCGACTGGAGGGAGAGCACCGGCCCAGCCACTTTCGCGGCGTCACGACGATTGTCGCCCGCCTTTTCCGCATCATCGAGCCGACGCGCGCCTACTTCGGCCAGAAGGACGCCCAGCAGCTGCGGGTGATCCGCCGCATGACTGCTGACCTCGCGCTGCCCGTCGAAGTCGTCGGCCTCCCCATCATCCGCGAGCCGGACGGCCTGGCGATGTCCAGCCGCAAC
>JBDTOK010000045.1:0-15199 GCA_039933275.1 Chloroflexota bacterium
CCCGTGTTCATCCAGTTGATCGACGACACGCAGCGGCCGCTGCGCACGATCTTCCGGACCGAGAACGACATGACAATGGCGATCTCCGGCACCGGCACGTGCGGCATGGAAGCGGCGATCTACAACGTCGTCGAGCCGGGCGACAACGTCATCGTCTGCGTCAACGGTTTCTTCGGCACGCGGATGGTGGATATGGTGAAGCGCTGCGGGGCGACGCCCATCATCGTCGAGAACGAGTGGGGCAACATAATCGAGCCGGACCAGATACGAGATGCACTTATGAACGCCGGCGGCCAGGTGAAAGTCGTCTGCATCGTGCACGGCGAGACCAGCACAGGCATCCTGCAGCCGCTGGAAGAGATATCGAAGATCACTCACGAGCAGGGGGCGCTGCTCCTCGCGGACTGCGTGACGTCTCTGGCCGGCTGCGAGCTGCTGATCGATGAGTGGGGTGTGGACATCGCCTATTCAGGCACGCAGAAGTGCCTGTCGGCGCCGCCGGGCATGTCGCCGCTGACGATGAGCGCGGCGGCCATGGAGGTTGTCGAGAAGCGCACGGAGCCGGTGCGTAGCTTTTACATCGACCTCGCGATGCTGGGGCGCTACTGGAGCGGCAGCGGCACGCGGATGTACCACCACACGCCCCCAATGACGATGCTTTACGCGCTAAGGGAAGGCCTGCGCATCGTGCTGGAAGAGGGGATGGAGGCGAGGATCGCCCGTCACAAGAAGAACGCCCTCGCGCTGGCAGCCGGATTGGAGGCCATGGGTCTGACGCTGCACGCGCAGGCCGGGTACCGACTGCCGCCGCTAACAACAGCGCGAATTCCCGACGGAATCGACGATCTGAAGCTGCGCCAGGGCCTCCTGTACGAGCACAACATCGAAATCGGCGGTGGGATCGGGCCTATGCAGGGCAAGATCCTCCGCATCGGGCTGATGGGCTACGGCTCGACGGAGACGAACGTGCTCAGCTTGCTCTTCGCGCTGGAGGACGGCTTCCTCAAGCAAGGCCACAAGCTGGACCGGGGCGCGGGCGTCGCGGCAGCCGTGAAGTCGTACGAAGACCAGGCTCCTCGCGCGTAGTCGCTTCTCCCAAAGCGTGACGCGCATCACATACACGATGTATGTAAGCGCGTGCTAGAATGCGCGCGCCAAACACAGAATCAGAAGCGAATAGAAGGAGGCTCAGATGGCAACTCGAGAAGAATTGATGGGCGGTTTGCAGTTCGTGCCAGCTCAGGCCAAGCGCGTGGCCGTCATCATCGACGGGCAGAACGACTGGGAGGAGAAGCGGACGCAGGGGTGGAGCGCGAAAGAGATGTTTACACACGTTGCCGTAACCGCGGGCATGATCCCAGCGATGGGCGCGGGCATGATCGCCGCACCGCCAGAAGCTGAGCTCACCGCGGGCCTCGACATCGCCTCCGTGAACGCGGCCGGTGTTGGTTCCATGGCGGCGATGGACACAAAGCAGATCGTCGAGACCCTGGCCGGCAACTACGTCAAGGTCTCGGACTGGGTGAAGGGCCTGTCGGACGAGCAGCTCGCGGGCAAGCACACGTTCCTCGGGATGTCGCTGAGCGCTTCGGACCTCCTGATGACGCTGCTGGTCCTGCACTCCGTCCACCACGTGTACGAAGCGCAACTAGCGACACCCGTCTAGACCAGAATCGGAGCAGCAGATGTCAACGAAGCAAGACCTGATCGAAGGAATGACGGGAGTCATAGTCGAGGCGAAGCGTGTGTCGAAGCTGCTCGATGAGCAAGGCGACTGGAGCGTGAAGCGCCCAGCGGGTTGGACGCCAAAAGAGATGTTCAGCCACATCGCGTCAGTGTCCGAGCAGATCGCTACGACGGGGCCGGGCCTTCTCGGTGCACCCGAGGACTTCGACTTCACCGCCAGCACAAACGTCACCGAAATGAACGCGCGAGTCGTCGCCGCCATGAGTGAGAAGTTATCGCAAGAGCTGACGCAGGCGATCGTCGCGAACTTCGGAAAGATTGGCGCCTGGGTGGAGACACTCTCCGATGAGCAGCTGGCGACGCCGAAGACATTCGCACAGATGAAGATGCCCGTGAGCGACATGCTAGGCAACATCGCGATCCTGCACGCGCACCACCACATGTTCGAAGCGGCGATCCGGACCGCCTTTTAGTTGCCGCACCTCGACCGCACGCGGGTCGTCGTGCTCGGCGCCGAGACTGAGCACGGCGAGCGTGTTGCGACTGACCTTGCGAAGGCGGGGGCGGTGTTGGCATTCGTGAGCTCGAAGAGCGATTCGGCCAGCGCGTTCGCAGTGCAGCGGCTCGCGCGGCGGCTGGGCGCACTGTCTCAGGCGATCGACGCGACGAATGAAGCCGCCGTCCGCGTGATGCTGCGCCAGCTCTCGAAGGACATGGGTGGCGTCGATGCGGCGGTCTGCTGCACCGAAGACGCCGTTGCGCGGGAGCTATTCGAGCGCCACGCCCGCCGCGAGATGAAGCGCTCCGGCGAGGGCGTTTTCGTCGACGCGACGGTTACCCCTGATGTTGTCGCTGCGGTTGCTGGTGGCGGCGAGTAGCGGGTAAGCTGGCCGCGCGGAGCGGTTGGCGCTCCTATAGGAGGCGGCCCATGTCCTACGAAACGATACTGTACGAGCCCAGCGGCGGCGTCGCGCAGATCACGCTGAACCGTCCGGAGAAGCTCAACGCCATCTCTTGGCAGATGCAGGAGGAGCTGCAGCGCGCGCTCTGGCAGGCGGACCGCGACCCGGCGATTCACGTCGTCACGCTGCGTGGAGCCGGGCGATCGTTCTCCGCCGGATACGACATCGAGCCGCCGCGCGCGGAGGGCATGACGCACTCCGCCAGCCAGCATACGATGGAGCGCGACATCTGGGGCCTGGAGCAGGCCACGCGCATGCGCAACACGCTCTGGGAGATGCACAAGCCGGTTATCGCCGGCATCCACGGCCATTGCCTGGCCGGCGGGACGGACGTCGCGTTTCTCTGCGACATCGTGATCGCCGCCGACGACGCCAAGATTGGCTATCCGCCGGTGCGCGCGCTGGGCTCGCCGGTGAACCACATGTGGACGTACCTTGTCGGGCCGCAGTGGGCGAAGCGCCTGCTTCTCACCGGCGACACGATCTCCGGCGCTGAGGCGGAGCGTATAGGTCTCGTCCTGAAGGCGGTGCCGCGTGAACGATTGGATGCTGAGCTCGACGATCTGGCCGGCCGCATGGCGCTGATCGACGTCGACCTGCTGGCGGCGAACAAGCGCATCGTGAACATGGCGATGGAGCTGATGGGCGCGCAGACGATGCAGCGCATGGCCACGGAGCGCGACGCAATCGCGCGGCAGGCGCCGGTGGTGACGGAGTTCTACAAGATGGCGAAAGACAAAGGACTGAAGCAAGCGCTGGAGTGGCGCGATTCGAAGTTTGGCGACGGCCGCGGCGCGAAGACTGGGAAAGAGGCGTAGATGGCGATCCTCGACAAGCTCAAGCTCGACGGAAAAGTTGCGATCGTCACGGGTGCCGGGCGTGGGCTCGGGCGGGCGATGGCGATCTCGCTGGCAGACGCCGGCGCAAGCATCGTCGCGACGGCGCGCACGCAATCGCAGGTGGAAGAGACGGCGGAGCTCGTGAAAAGCGCTGGGCATAAGTGCGAGTGGGTAACATGCGACGTGACCGATTCTGAGTCCGTCGCCGCGATGGTGCAAAAGACACTCGACGTCTTCGGGCGCATCGATATTCTTGTGAACAACGCCGGTGGTTCGACCGATGGCATGGGCAACTCGCTCGACAACATTAGCGACAAACAGTGGCGCGTTGCGATCGACACGAACCTGACCGGCGCGGTCTACTGCTCACGCGCGGCGATACCGCACATGCTGGAGACGGGCGGCGGAAAGATCATCAACGTGACGTCCGGGTTCGGGCTGCGCGCGGGCCGCAACAACTACATGTACACCAGCGCCAAGGCCGGTCTCATCAACTTCACGCGCGCACTGGCGATGAGCTACCCGACGGACATCCAGGCGAACCTGATCGCGCCTGGCCTTTTCCCGCACGACATTCCGGCTGCCGTTGAGTTCTGGCGCGGCGGTAAGTTCACGCCGATGGGCCGCCTCGGCCGCGACGAAGAGCTAGGCCCGCTGTGCGTTTTCCTGGCGTCGGAGCTAACGTCGTACATGAACGGCCAGATCATCGTGTTGGACGGAGGTGGGCTCGCGGGCGGGCATGCTCCCACCGGCTTCGCACCGGTCGTGCCGCTGGCGCAAGAGGTGGCGCGATGATGGGCGAGTTCTCGCTGGACGGCAAGTCAGCGCTGGTCATCGGCGCGTCGAACTCGATCGGGCGGGCGATTGCCGTTGCTCTGGCCGAGGCAGGCGCCGACGTTGCGGTCGCGACGACGACGCGCGCGAAGGGCGAAGAGGTGATCGCCAACTCCTGCTCGAACGAGATGTGGGCGCTCAACCGGAAGTCGTTCGCGCAGTCGATCGACGCTGCGGACGAAGCTGACGTCACGGCGCTCATCCAGCGAACGGTGTCGGAGCTGGGCAAGCTAGACGTGCTGGTGAACGCCCACGATCTTCCGTTTGCGCAACCGGTTGGGCAGACATCGTACGAAGAGTGGCGGCGCGTCGTTGATGTGAACCTCGGTGGCGTGTTTGTCGCATCGAAGGTGGCAGCGACCGTGATGCTCGGCAAAGAGAATGGGCGCATCATCAACATTGCGTCCGTGCTTGGCGAGCGCGGGATGGCGAACGGCGCGGCGTACTGCGCCGCGCAGGCCGGCGTGCTCAACCTGACGCGCGCGCTGGCGTTGGAGTGGGCGCGCGACGGCATCAACGTGAACGCGATCGGCGCCGGCTGGACGGAGGGCATGGGCATCATCGGCGGCGACGAAGGAAAGCAGCGGTTAGAACGCTATCTCCCGTACAAGCGGCTCGCGAAGCCCGAGGAGGTCGCCGGGACGGCCGTATACCTGGCGTCCGATGCGGCGGCGTACCTCACCGGCCAGGTCATCTGGGTCGAGGGCGGCGCGCTCTCGCACGTGTAGAACAGGCCGAACAGCCCTCCCACGCCCGCGGCGGCTCGATATACTGGAGACGTGACGAAGACTCCGGTTCCTACGCCCGTCGATCGCGGCGATTTGCGGCGCTACCAGGCCAATCTCGACGATGAGATCGACGGCATCGCGATTTACGAGATGCTGTCTGCGCTGGAGAAGGACCCGGAACGCCGCCGGATTTTCGATGAGCTGACGGCTGTGGAGCGGCACCATGCTGACGTCTGGCGCAAGAAATTGCGCGACTCTGGGGTGCAGCCGAATGAGCACGGTCCGAGCCTCAAGGTCCGGGCGATAGGCGTTGCTGCCCGGATCTTTGGTGTGACCTCCGTGCTGCCGATCGTGCGATCGATGGAGGCCGGCGCTTACGCCGCGTACATGGCGCAGGACGAGACGGCGCAGGCGATGGCTCCCGATGAACGCGAGCACCGCAAGGTTCTCGCCCGCATGCAACACGGCGATAAGGAGCCATCCGAGCAGATCATTGCTCGCGAGCGATGGCACCGCACTGGTGGCGGTGGCGCTCTCCGCGCGATCGTCTTTGGGGTCAGCGATGGGCTCACTTCAAACACGGCGCTGGTGATGGGATTCGCCGGTGCGCAGACAGACGCCAAGTTCGTGCTGCTGGCCGGGTTGGCCGGGTTGATCGCGGGCGCGTTCTCGATGGCGACCGGCGAATACGTCTCGATGCGTGCGCAGAGGGAGTTGTTCGAGCGGCAGATCGAGTTGGAGCGCGCGGAACTGGAGTCGGCACCCGACGAAGAACTGCGAGAGCTTTCGCTGATCTACCAGGCGAAAGGACTGACGAAAGCGGAGGCCGACACGACCGCCTCGCGGTTGATGGAGAACCAAGACATCGCGCTCGACACGCTGGTGCGCGAAGAGTTAGGGCTGGATCCGAGTGAGCTTGGTTCGCCGTGGGGAGCGTCGTTTGGTTCGTTCTTTGCGTTTGCTATTGGGGCGCTGCTTCCGGTGATCCCGTTCTTCTTCGGTAGCGCCGCCTGGCCGGTCATCTTGATCAGCGCGTCGATCAGCACAGTCGCCACGTTCGCTGTGGGCGCAGGGGTCTCGCTGTTTACGGGGAAGAGCACGCTGTATAGCGGTGTGCGGCAGGTGGGGCTGGCGGCGGCTGCGGCGATCGTCACGTTCGCGATAGGCCGGGTGATCGGCGCGTCGACCGGCCTCTAGGCGAGCGACATCTCGTAGTCGAACACCCGAAACGGACCGATCATTCGCTCGCCCGTGCGCACGAAGCCATAGCGTTCGTAGAGCACGTGCGCGGCTGTCTGCTCTGAAGTCGTGTCGAGGATCAGCCGGTTATAGCCGTTTTGGCGACAAAACTCGGCGGCCGTGTCCAGCAGCGCGCGGGCGACGCCTCGCCGTCGCCACGAAGACGTCACGCGCATTCGTCGCAGACGGCCAGTGCTCTCATTCATGCGCTCTATCGCTGTGATTCCGACGGCGCCATCATCGGGTGACTCGACCACCCAGAAGTGCGATCCGTCAGACAGGTACTTGGCTTCGATGTCGAGCAGGTCGGCGTCGTTGTAGCCCGGTACGTCAGGTGCTTCAATCCGCGTCTGCCGCACGCCTTCGAAGTGTAGGCGCAAGACGTCGTCGTAATCGCGGGGCTCGTACGTGCGAATGCGATAGGCCGGGTCAGGCATTCGAGTGCGACTGGCCGCCGTCCACGATCACAGTCGCGCCGGTGACCCAGGATGCGCGCGGGGAGCAGAGGAACGCGACGACGTTGGCCACTTCTTCCGGCGTGCCGAAGCGGCCCATCGGGATGTTCTCGGCGACGAACTGTGCCATGCCGTCGGGATCTTCTTGCTGGCGCCGGTGCCAGGAGCCGCCGGGATGGCTGATTGAGCCGGGCGCCACCGTGTTCACGCGCACGCCGTCTGCCGCGAAGGCGCGCGCCATCGCCTTCGACTGGCTGATCAGCGCCGCCTTCATTGCGTTGTAGGATGGCTGGCCGCCGGCCTCTTTTCCCCAGATCGACGATAGGTGCACGATCGACCCGCCGCCGGCCTCGCGCATGTACGGGAGCACGGCGTTGGAGAGGCGTATCGCTGGCAGCAGCAGCGTTTGGAACGATTGCCGCAGCACGTCGTCATCGAAGCCGGGGGCCGAGAAGTGAATGCTCGTGACCAGCGCATCGACTCGCCCGAAGCCGTTGGCGGCGGCAGCGACGAGACGTTCGGGCTCGCCATCGGCGGTCAGGTCGGAGGGAACGGGCAGCACTTCCACGCCGGCCGCTTTCACTTCATGCGCGGCTTCTTGCAGAGCGTCCTCGTTGCGCGCGGCCAGCACGATGCGCGCGCCCTCGCTGGCCAACACGAGCGCCGTCGCCTTGCCGATGCCGCGCGATCCGCCGGCGACGATCGCCACTTTGCCGGCGAGGCCGAGGTCCATCTAGCTGAGCCGGTCGCCGATGAGCGGGCAGCCGTCGGGGAGGCCGGACGGAGTGCCGCCGGCCAACTCGAACAGCGCGTAGAGCGCGTCGAGCGGCGTGGCCTGGCCGTCGCAGTCGAGGTCCAGGAAAGCGTGCGATCCGGCCGAAGCGCCCGGATCGGGGCAGCCCTGCGGTGCGCCGCCGCGGTCACCCGTCGCCAGGAAGCCGAGGTATTGTGTGACATCGGAGGCGGTTACCTCTTCGTCGCAGTTGGTATCGCCCTGCTTCACCTGCGACGCAGCAGTTGGGGTAACACTTGGCTCGCTGGTCGGTGTTGGACTTGGTGTAGGCGCCTGCGATGGCGATGCCGTCGGCACGGCTGTCGGCGTTGGCGTCGGCGTGGGGTTTCCGGGTGTTCCGGTCGGGCGCGGTGAAGGCGTTATCGGAATGCCCGTGTCCATCTCGTAGCAGGGGGAGAACTCGGAGCTGCTCTCAGGGTCGGACGAGGACATCGTGAGGAACACCGTCCCGGCCAGCGTGGCGTTGAACTGCATATCGGTCACAGAGCCTTGCCCGTCGGCGCCGATCTGGAACGCGGAGCCGCGGATGAAGTGCTCGCCCTCACCGTAGCCGCTGGGATCGCACTCGCGGTTCCAGAACACGAAGAACGGCCGGTAGCCGGAGTTGGGAACCGTGTCGAGCGTGGCGCTGAACGTGAGCTTAGTGCCGTCGTAGCTGGCGGCGGTCATGATCGGGTAATTGTTCAGGCGATTCGAGTAAACTGCGCTGCCGTCATTGCCGCCGTCTCCGTCGAGGTGGTCGTTCGCCAGGACGGCGTTGTCGTCCAGGATATCTGCGCCCAGCCCGTCGTTGTTGTACAGCAGGTTGGGGTCAATGTAGTTGTCTGCACCGGCCGAGGCCGTCAGCCCGACGCCCGCGCCGTGGTTGTAGGCGATCACGTTCTCTTCGGAGACGCTGAACTCGCCGCCCATCGTGTTGTTGGTTGCGCCCTGGGTGAGCTGGATGCCATCGCCGTTGTTGGGGAGCGGCGTGACTCCGTCTCGCTTAACGCCGATGAAGTTGCCGCGGACGTTCATGTCAGAGCCGTCGGTCGTCGACAGACGGATTCCGCCGGCGCCGTTGCCCGAGATGAGGTTGCCCGACTCCCCAGCGCCGAGCGCGGTTCCCCTGCCTCCGGCCATGTCGATGCCGACGTCCCCGTTGGGGACGGCGTTCATACCGCTCGCGTCAGTGCCGACGAAGTTGTTGTTGATCGAAAGTGGCGAGCCCCCCGTGACCTGGATGCCGGGGCCGGTGTTGCCGGAAATGACGTTGCGCGCGGACGGCAAAGCCCCGCCGATCTGGTTGCCGCCCTCGCTGCTGCGAATGAGCACGCCGACTCCGTTCGGGCCGGTGGTGCTGCCATCGGGCATGACGCCGATGTAGTTGCCCGTAATCAGCGCAGTGGGCGCCAGCGTTGAGACGAAGATGCCCTTCTCGTCGAAGTTGACGATCGAGAGGCCCTGGATCACGTCGTTGTTACCCTTTACCCAGAGTCCGAAGTCCAGCGTGCCACCACCATCGATCACTATCTGAATGTTCGCGTTGCCAGGTTGGAACAGGCCCGCCGTGTTCGCCTTCGCTGTTGGCTGAGAGTAGCCGTTGATGATAACGCCAGAGGGAAGCGGCGATAGTGTGGTGTTCAAGACGTGTATGACGTGCGGACCCGGTCCAGGGATGTTGAAGTTAACGGTCCCCTCATCCTGTAACTCAATAAGAGCCTCCCGCAGCGTGCAGTCGTTAGCGTCGCAGCCTTGCGCATCGACGTGGTCGGAGGCGCTGTTCACGACGAGTGGGGCGGGCGGCGTCCCGGCGAGCGCATCGTGGCTGGCATTCCGGGTGAGGGAAAGCGCCAGCACTGCGAGCAGCAGGGCAGCGGCGGGCAATAGGGCTTTACGCATCGACATACATCCTCTAGGCCGGCGTCTCAGGGTGCGTGCGCCGGCTTGTATCGAGGATAAACGCTCGCGCTGCCCAGCGTCACCCTTTACGGCGCACCGGAGACGTTCACCAGATCCCCGACGTTTGGACAATTAGAGTTTGGTGAAGGTGTGAGTAAGCTCGAAAACAGCAGGTCAGCCAGCGCGTCTGAACCCTCGACGCCCGAGGCGCAGTTATTGTCGCCCCACGTCTGGGTATCGCCCTCCACGACCACCGACTGTACGATCGCTGGGCAGGCGCTGCCCGCGTCTTGCGCGTTATCCACGCCGCTCGCGAACGCCAGTATCGCCAGCACGTCGTCCGTGCCGATGACGTTATCGCAGTCGACGTGCAGTGTTTGCACGGCGTGGACGCTCGTCGTGCCGCTGAGCGCGATGGCGAAAGCAAAGACGAGCAGGCAAGGAAAGGCAGCCTGGCGAGACGAGGCACGGGGACCTCCGGTTGAGCGCTGGTTTTCCCGAAGGATAGCAGCTATTCGGGCGGGCGTATTGGCTGCGGGCGCTCACCGGCGGCGAAGCGGGTCAGCCACTGCGCCATCGCCGGGTCGCCGAGAGATTCGCGGTGGACCTCGACCTCGTAGCGCAGGCCTTCGTCGATCGGCATCGTGTGCCAGGCGAGCGCTGCTTTGCGGTCGTTGCGCATCGCCGGCTGCGGATAGGTGGAGACGACGCTGGCGATCTCCAGCGCCCGGTCGAGTGCCTTGCCGGCTGGCGCGATCTCCTGGATGAAGCCCATGCGCAGCGCGGTTTCGGCCTTGATCTGGGCGCCTGTGATTATCAGGTACATCGCGTTACCCATGCCGACGATCTGCGGCAGCCGCTGCGTCCCGCCGTCAGCGAGAGGCACGCCCCAACGGCGGTTCAGCACGCCGAACTGCGCCGTCTTGTCCGCGATCCGGAAGTCGCACCAGGACGCCAGCTCCAGGCCGCCTGCGGTGCAGTAGCCGTTGATCGCGGCGATCGTCGGCTTGCCAACGTCCGTGATGCGGGAGATGCCCATCGGGCCGGAGACGCCGGCGCCCGGACGGTTGGTCAGCGTCCCAAGGTTCTTCAAGTCAGCGCCAGCACAGAAGGCGACTTCGCCGGCGCCCGTCAGGATCATCACGTCGAGGCTATCGTCCGCTTTGAACGCATCGACCGCCTGGTGGAGGAGGCCTGCTGTCTCTCCGTCCACGCAGTTACGGACGGCTTTACGGTTGATTTTCACCACCCACGTGCGGTCGCGGCGCTCTGTGAGCACCTTCGGGTCAGCCATCAGTACGTGCCACCCAGCTTGCGGTGGTCCCACGACACGACGCGCTCGACCTCGATCTTGACGACGACGCGCTTGTTGGCCATCTGCTTTACGCCGGCCATCAGAGCGTCGTTGACTTTACGGCCCTGGTAGCGCTCGAACTCTTCGACGCCGAAGCGCAGCACCTCCGCCTCGTCCTCGGTGATGTTGGCGTGAGCGACGAGCTCGACGCCGCGGAGCTGGTCGTACGTATCGCCGGCTTCGACCATACAGGTCAAGCGCGGGTCGCGCCGCAGGTTCACGATCTTCTGGGACTTCGCGAACGTCCAGAAGCACGGCACGCCGTCCAGAAACGCGTACCACATCGCTATTACGTGCGGTCGTCCGCTCGGGCCGATCGTGGCGATTGACATCGTCTTCTGCTCCTGGAGGAACGCTTCGACTTCCTCCGCGGTCATCTTGATCTGGTCGCGCCTCGACATCGTCGCTATCCTACCCTGCCTGCGAGCCCTTCACGATGTCGTTGACGTGGCCGGAGACGTGCATGATCGCGACCATGTTGATCACGTTGGCGAGCGGCCCGGTGATGCCGCCGGCGCTCTTCACTGGCATCGCAAAAACGGCGTCGTCCTCTGCTTCGATCGTAGCGATTGTGGTCTTGCGGTTCTCACGGAAGATCTCCAGCAGTTCCTGCGCGCTCTTGTCGGCGTAGCGCGAAATCGAGCGGTCGTTGTAGGAGTCGATGCCGCCGCCTGCCGCGCGTGTCGGCAGATCGGTCTTCGGCTTCTCGGTCGCGGCCGGCTTCGGGGCGGGCGGCGACTTCGCTACGTCGATGAGCTTGGGGTACGTCCACTCAATCGCGGCGATGTGGGCGAGAATCTGGCGGCCGTTCCAGCCGTTTTCGTAAACACCGCCGTCAAAGGCTGTTGCTGGGAGCTTGCTCAACTGGTCGACGAGCGACTTCTCACCCTCCCGCAGTTTGTCGAGTAGTTCCGCCTTGGTGATTGCGTCAGCCATCGGTGCGCCTCCTATCTAACCTTCACGTTGACGTTAGAGATTAGATATGCGCAAGGCCACCCTGTCAATCGCAACCCATTTCCTATTTCCCACTTCCAATTTCACTGCGATTTTGCGAAACGAACCTCCCCGCTTCGGCTTACGTCAGCTTCATCTCGCTGCTGTGGCCGGGGAACATGCGCGCACTCGGATCGATGTGCGCCTTGCAGGCGTTGGCCGCGATCGCCGCCTGCCCGAAGCCGGTGACGATGAGGTTGAGCGGTACCGATCCCTCGATCGCGGCGATGTCGCCGGCCGCGTAAACGCCCGGGATGTTCGTCGCCATGAAGACGTCCGTCTTGATATGGCGCACGTCAATCATCTCCAGCCCCCACGACGCCAGCGGGCCGAGGTTGGCCTTGAAGCCAGTGCTGATCAGGATGACGTCCGTTTCGAGCGTCTCTTCTTCGCCGGTCTTGTTGTTGAAGATTATCGATTGCTTCGGGCCGTTCTCGTCGCCGTCGATGCGCTTGAGCTCATAGAACGTCTTCACCGGGATATTAGTCGTCGCCAGCGTCGCCAGGCTGCCTTCGTGGGCGCGGAACTGGTCACGGCGGTGGATGACCGTGATGCTCTTCGCCCAGTCCTTCAGGTTGAGCGCCCAGTCCACGGCCGTGTCGCCGCCGCCGATGATCAGGATGTTCTTGTCGCGCATCGGGCGCTTGTCCTTCACGAAGTAAAAGACCCCGCGGTCCAGGTAGTCCGCCACACCCGGCTTGTCGAGCTTGTTCGGCTCAAACGCGCCGATGCCTGCCGTGATCACGACCGTCCGCGTCAGATGCGCTTCGGTGGCTGTGCCGACGCGCCAGACCTCAGCGCCCTCCGCTTCCTTCTTCGTCAGCGTCTCGATCCGCTGGCCCAGCACGAACGTCGGCTCGAACAGGTGGATCTGCTCGATCAGCTGCTTGACCAGGTCCTTGGCCATGATCTTTGGGTGGCCCGGGACGTCGTAGATGAACTTTTCGGGGTAGAGGACCGCCAGCTGGCCGCCCAGTTCCGGCAGCGCCTCGATGATCTTGGTCCGCATGCCGCGCAGGCCAGCGTAGAAGGCGGTGAACAGCCCTGTCGGGCCCCCGCCGATGATCGTCACGTCAAAGATGTCAGTGGTCTCGTCTGGCATTGGTCACCTCACTCTCTATGGTAGACGCGCGAAACGTCGAGACGAAACGGCTTGCCAGCTTCACCGGGCGGGATTAGCCTCGAATGGCATGGAAACGACACCAGCCATCGAGCCACCGCCTTCCGCCTGGACGCAGGCCACCCGCGCGCCGAGCCCCCGCCTGCGCGCCTACATCGGGCAGTTTGATGGTTACACGCAGGGCGCCGCCACACCGCAGCGCATACTGGAGGTGCCGTTCGCCGGCGTGCCACTCGTCATAAGTTTTGACAGCGACTACGAAATCGTCAATTCTAGCGGCCGCAGCGAACGCCACCAGACGTTCGTCGCCGGGATGGCCGACTCGTGGGTTGTAGTCCAGTCCGCGAAGCAGTCAACCGGATTGCAGGTGAACTTCACGCCGATCGGTGCCCGGATGTTCCTCGGCGTGTCCATGCAGTCGATCACCAACCGGACAGTTGAGCTGGAGGATATCTTTGGTCGCCGCAGCCGCGATGTTGTCGAGCAACTGCAGTCCGCGCCGGATTGGGCGGCTCGCTTCGATCTGCTGGAGGCGATGATCGGCTCTCGCCTCGATGCTGCTGGGCCAGCGCCGTCGCCGGTCGTCTGGGCCTGGAACAAGATGCAGGCTAGCAGCGGCAACCTTAGCATCGGTTCTCTCGCCGGTGAGATGGGGTACAGCCACAAGCATCTGATCACGCGCTTTCGCGATGAATTTGGCTTGCCGCCAAAAACGCTCGCCCGGGTCGTGCGCTTCGAACGGGCGGTGCGGAAGATTCGCAAAGGCAGCGCGGCGCCGAACTGGCTGGACCTCGCCGACGACTGCGGTTACTTCGACCAGGCGCACCTCATCCGTGACTTCCGCGAGTTCTCCGGCCTGACGCCGATTGAGTTCGCGGCCCGTCAGACGGATTACGGTGGCGTAGCCGCGCAGTCCCTCGACGGCAGGTAAATTCCGTACAATACGTCCCCCGCCAGTTTCGCTACGATCTCCTCAGGTTCGAGAAGGAGGAATCAGATGAAGCACCCGCCTACCGTTTATCCGGTGCTGTGGTACCGTGACGCCCCATCCGCAATGGCCTGGCTTAAGGAGGCGTTCGGTTTCGAGGAGATGGTGGTTATTCCCGGCGAGAACGGCACCATCGTCCACGCTGAGATGAGCTTCGGCGAAGGCGTCATCATGCTGGGCTCCGCGCGGCTCGAGTCCGGCTGGGCTAGCCCGCTCGATCTGCCAGCCGTCTGCCAGAGCATCTACATGGTCGTCCCGGACCCCGACGCCCACTACGAACGCGCCAAAGCCGCCGGTGCCGAGATCACAATCGGACTTGAGACGACCGACTACGGTTCGCGCCAGTACTCGGCTAAAGACCCAGAGGGCCACCACTGGCACTTCGGGACGTACCAACCATCGGCGCAGTAGGGGAAGGGATGTTGTCACAACAATCGGGAACTCCAGCTGACGAACCGTTCGGCGGTCGCTCGCCAACCAGTCACGAACGGATGACAGGCCGGCCGTGGGACGCCTCGTACCATGATGGCCCGGCGCCCTGGGACATCGGCCCGCAGCCGGCGATAGTGCGCGTCGCGGCCGAAGGCGGCTTCACCGGCACGGTGCTCGATGCCGGCTGCGGCAGTGGCGAGAACGCCTTGCACGACGCTTCGCTCGGGTTGTCCGTGCTAGGTGTTGACGTGGCCGAGACGGCCCTTGAGCGTGCCCGAGCCAAGGCCCGGGAGCGCGGGCTAAACGCTGAGTTCGCCACGGCTGACGCACTCCACCTCGAGCGACTTGGGCGCAAGTTCGAGACGGTACTCGACAGCGGTCTCTTCCACACCTTCGACGCCGACGAGCGACCGTCATACGTTGCGAGCCTGGCGTCCGTGACCGAGTCCGGCGGCACGCTGTACGTGCTGTGCTTCAGCGACCAGGGCGCCGAGACCGTTCCGCATCCCGTTAGCCAGCAAGACCTGCGCGCGGCGTTCAACCCCGGCGCGGCGTGGAGCATCGTCTCCCTCGAACCGGACCGCGTCCACACACGATTCCATGACGAAAACGGCGCGCCCGGCTGGCTGGCAAAGATCAAGCGAATCTAACTGAGGAGAGAGCAACACATATGACAAACGCAACGACAACGAAGACTAAAGTCATCGCATACCTCTGCGCCAACGGCGCGTCTCACGCCATCGATTTCTACAAGCGCGCGTTCGGCGCCGAGGAACGATACCGCATGGAAGATGGCGGTCGCATCGGCCACGCTGAGATCACCATCGGAGACACCGTGCTCTACATCTCTGACGAATGGCCGGAGATGCAAGTCCTCTCGCCGAATACGCTAGGC
>JBDTOK010000046.1:0-15028 GCA_039933275.1 Chloroflexota bacterium
GCCCACTGCTTGGCGAGCACGTACTGCGCGATGTTCGTGTCCTGGAACTCGTCGATATGGACGTATTCATAGCGGGATGTGTATTTCTCGAGGACGTCCTCGCGCTCGGTGTAGAGCTGGACGACCTTGCCGAGAATGTCGTCGAAGTCCAGCGCCTCGTTCTGCTCCAGGATGTCCTGGTAGCGCTGGAAGACGCGCGACGTCACTTCCTGGAAGTAGTCCCCGACGAGCGCGGCAAACTGTCGTGGGCCTTGCAGCTCGCTCTTGGCGCGGGAGATCGCGCTGAGCACGGCGCGCGGGGCGACACGCCGCGGGTCGAGGCCGAGGTCGTCGAGGGCGCGTTTGACGGCGGCGATCTGGTCAGCGTCGTCGTAGATGGAGAACGTGCGCGGGATGCCGATCGCCTCTCCGTCGATGCGAAGGATGCGCGAGCAGACGGAATGGAAAGTGCCTAGACTGACGTCGTGGCCGGCGTCCTCACCGATGAGGGCATAGACGCGGTCCCGCATCTCGCGGGCGGCCTTGTTTGTGAACGTAACGGCGAGGATGCGCCGCGGATGAACGAGCTTCTCCCGCACCAGGTAGGCGATGCGGTGGGCGATCACCCGCGTCTTGCCAGAGCCCGGGCCAGCGAGGATGAGCAGCGGCCCATCCGTCTGCTCGACGGCTTCGCGCTGGCGGGGGTTCAGGTTGCTGAGGATTTCGGACGCGGGTGTGGTCATACGTAAATTGTACAAGTGTTCGGATGGGGAGAGCAGGAGAGAGTGGCGTTACCCACAAAGCGCAAGGGGGAGGGCAAGCGCCGCCCCGACAGCCGTGAGAGAGATGGATTTCCGTCTCACGTATCGTGTATATCATCGAGCAATGGGCACCAGGAACTATCTGATCGATGGCCTTTCCGGCGCCGGCAAGACTTCGGTGTGCAATGAGTTGCAGCGGCGCGGCTACCATGCTATTCACGGTGACGATGAATTGGCCTATCAAGGCGATCCGGAAACGGGTGTACCCACGCCTGGCACGTACAGGAACCACATTTGGGATGTAGCTAAGGTGAGAGCCTTAGCCGCCAACCACGAAGAGGCGGCAACATTCTTCTGTGGTGGCTCTCGAAACCTTTCGAAATTCATCGATCTGTTTGACGGAGTTTTTTTTCTCGAGGTCGACCTGGACACGTTGAACCGGCGGCTTGACGAGCGACCGGACGATAACTGGGGTGACGGCGCGTGGTCCGACCACAGGGTTATCAAGGAGCGGAAGCGTATCGCGCGATTGCACCAGACGAAAGAAAGCGTTCCGGAGAACGGCATTTTGATCGATGCCACCGCACCGATCGCACGCGTCGTTGACGAGATCATTCGTCGGGCCGCGGAGTGACGAGGAATGGCAAAGAAAAGACCGGCGTGCCGGGGACACGCCGGTCGCTTCGTTTGGCGAAGGTTGGTTACTTGACGAGCTTAGAGCCAGCGGCGAGCTGGATGCCGATCGCCTGGAACACCGGGTCGAGGTCCGCTGTCTTCGGCTGGTTGTAGAAGTGCACGCTATCGGTGGCCATCGAGAGGAGCAGCTGTGACACAGGCTTGTTGAACCAGGGGCTAGCGGCGGTCTCGTTCGTGCAGTTCTCGTTGACACCGTAGCCGATGGTGTAGATCTGGATGCCGGCGGCCTTGGCCTGCGTGGCGACGCGTGATGCGTAGTCACAGGGGCCGAGAGCGCCAGCCGCGGCGGCGGCCACCGGGTCGGCGTAGACGTTGGCGGCGCCGTCGGTCTCGAGAATGATGCCGAGCGTTGCACTGGTGCGGCCGTTTGTCTGCAGTTCGTTGAAGGCGGCGCGCAGT
This sequence comes from Chloroflexota bacterium, assembly GCA_039933275.1. Taxonomy (GTDB): domain Bacteria; phylum Chloroflexota; class Dehalococcoidia; order SM23-28-2; family RBG-16-64-32; genus DATKKM01. The sequence goes on from JBDTOK010000046.1 coordinate 1,836, forward strand.
GGCTCGGCCAGGTCAGTGTGCGGGCCGGGGACGTCGCCGTTGCCGGCGAGGTCGATGCACTGCGCTTCCTTGACGAGCGAGCTGCTGGCGTTGAGGACGCCCTGGCTCGTGGCGTAGTCCGCGGTGAGAGGGTTGGTCAGCCACTCTTCGTCAGAGTCGTTCCACGTCTCGACAGTGTCGCACGGGTTGCCAGAGTGCACTGACGGTGTGACCGACAGGCCGATGCGGTGGATCGTCGGGTCGAATATCTTCATGAGCTCGACGGCGCCGTCACGGGCGTTCTGTAGTTCGGTGGCCTTCATGGAACCGGTGTGGTCCAGGGCAATCACGGCGTCGACTTCGTCGCCGCTGCCGCCGCAGGTGCCACGGCAGCCAGCCGCTTCGACTGTGGTAGAGCAGCCGGTGGTCCAGCAGACCCCGCCGGCGCCGATGACGCTGAGGATCGGTCCGAAGTACGGCGTGGAAGTAACGTTGGCCACAACATGAATGGTGTCGAACTTGTTGAGCGACGAGTTGCAGATGGCGGCGCGGTTGCTTGTGCAGCCAAAGGTTATGTTGAGCTGCGTGCCGTCGAAGCCGTTGCGGTTCGCGTAGTCGCGGGCCTGGGCCTCGGCGTTGACGGGACTGGCTGGCAACTCCTGTGCCCCGGCGAGGGCGGCTGCGTCAACGACGTTCTGGGTCGTCCGGCGGGTCTCCAGGAAGAACCCTACGTCCACCACCATCACCACGAAGATGAGCAGGACGGAGATCATGAGCGAGAACAGGATCAGCGTCTGTCCCCTTTCGTCCCGTATGCTTGCGTTTCTCATCGTACCCTCCGGGCCCATCACAGTAGTTAAGATCGGGTTTATGTCGACTACCACGATGTTAGGGCTACCCCTATAAGACGTCACGTTTACCAGCGGTTAACGACGGTGAAGAAACGGTCAATATGGTTTGAAATGCGTTTGGCTAGGACGAGATGCCGGAAGCAATGCCGGGTTACGTGGCCGGTGGCGCAAACGGGCAATTTGCGCACTGGGGCAGCAGCCGATCGCGAGTTAAGTCCACTGGCATGCCCACTTTGCGCAGCATCTCCAGCAGCGGCCAGAGAGGCAGGCCGACGACGTTGCAGTAGCAACCGTCGTAGCTGGCGACGGAGACGAAGTCCGGGTCTTGCATGCCGTAGGCGCCGGCCTTGTCGAACGGAACGCCTCGGGAGATGGACGCTTCGATCTCAGCGTCGGCGTAGTCGCGCATCCTGACTCGGGTGAGCGGGTTGCGGGCGAGGACGCTGCGCTTGCCCGTCGGCATCAGGGTGACGGCAGTGACGACTTCGTGGGTGCGGTTACGCAGCGCGCGGAGCATCCGGCGCGCGTCGTCGGAGTCTTCCGGTTTGCCCAGCAACTCGCCGTCGAGCGAGACGACAGTGTCAGCGGCGATGATCGGCGACTTCTCGTCGACGAGACGCGCGGCTTCGGCCTTGGCACGGGCGATGCGGTGGGCGACGATGCGCAGGTCCTTCGCCTTACCGGCGCTTTCATCGATGTGAGTCGGACGTACGTCGAAGTCGAGGCCGAGGCGGGTCAGCAGCTCAAAACGGCGCGGCGATGCAGAGGCGAGAACGAAGCGCGTCACGAGCGGCGGAGGCTGGCGACGCATTCGATGTGGTAGGTCTGCGGGAACATATCGACGGGCGTGACGTCGAGCAGCTCGTAACCGCCGTCGGCAAGAAGGCGCAGATCCCGCGCGAGGGTGGCGGGATCGCAGGAGACGTAGGCGATGCGAGCCGGCTGCGCGGCGAGGACGGCGGCGATCGCCCCGGGGTGCGCACCCATCCGCGGCGGGTCGAGGATGAGACAGTCGATCTGCTCTTCGATCTGGACGAGGACGTCTTCGACTTTGCCCTGGTGGTACTCGATGTTGGGCGCATCGACTACGTTCACCATCGCGTCGGCGACGGCAGCGGCAGACTCTTCGATGGCGATGACCTTGCGCACGAGCGGCGCGAGCACAACGGCGAAGGTTCCGACGCCGGCGTAAGCGTCGGCAAGTGTCTCGCCGGTCTTGGGGGCGAGACGGTCGCGGACGAGGCAGATCAGACGCTCGGCCTGCGGGGTGTTGGTCTGGAAGAACGAGGCGCCGGAGATGCGAAAGCGATGGCCTAGCAGCTCTTCGTGGTACTGGCCGGTGGTTGAGGCAAGCGCCGGATCGATGTGGGAGACGTCCGGCTGGATCAGCACCTCGCCCGTCTTCACGCCGCGGCGGATGGCGACCTGGTGGAGACCGGAGCCGTGGCCCTGTAGGCGAGGCAGAGCTTCGTTGATCCAGGGGTCGGCGATCTTGCACTCGTCGATGCGAAGGAAGCGGTGGGTTCCGCGCTTCACGAAGCCGATCTCGCCGCGGGCCTTAGCGGAGAAGCGGATGTGGTTGCGGTAGCCCCAGGGATTCTCGCAGCCGACGGTCGGCGACACGGGCGGGTCCTCGAAACGGCCGATATGACGTAGTTGCTGGACGACGATGTCGTGCTTGAGGGCGAGCTGGTGCTCGTAGGAGATGTGCTGCCACTGGCAGCCGCCGCACTCGCCGAAGTAGCGGCAGGGCGCCTCGATCCGGTCCGGCGACACTTCGAGCACTTCGACGGTGCGTCCGTGGAAGACTCCGGCGCGCTCGCGGTCCAGCTCGGCGACGACGGTTTCGCCGGGCAGACCGGCCTCGACGAAGATGGTGCGGCCGTTGTCGTGGGCGATTGTGCCGCCGTCAAACGCCATCTCACCCAGTGTTAACGTGACGCGCTCAGGCGGATCGATTCGGACGTCGCGGTTACGCTTACGGCTCATTACGTTTGGCTCTAAGTTCAGTTTAGCCTGCGCGTACCCGATGCCTGGCGGCTGTGTGGGACGTTATAGTAGGTCGGAAGTATGGAGCCGATGCTATAATGCTCATGGATATGCACAGATTTACAGGGAGAAACGCCTGATGGCAGACGTTGGCATTCTGGTTGGACTTATCGCCGGGGTCTGGGCGCTTCTTCTCTGGTTGAGCATCGTTGTCTGGGTTTACCGCGACATCCGCGAACGCACGCGCGACCTTGGCCTGCAGGTGCTGGCGCTCTTCGTGGCAGTGCTGTTCTTCCCCGGCTTCAACATCCCCGGCCTGGCGCTGTACCTGATGCTACGGCCGCGGGAGACGCTGGAAGAGGCGTACGCCCGCTCCCTCGAAGAAGAGGCCCTGCTACGAGAGATCGGTGACGAGGGTATGTGCCCGTCCTGCCGGCGGTTTGTGGACCGCGGGTGGCGGCTCTGCCCGTTCTGCGCGACGCAACTGAAAGACATCTGCACCAAGTGCTCCCAGCTGTTGAGCTTCAACTGGGTGGCCTGCCCGTACTGCGGCACCGAACGACGCGGGGCGCACGTCCCTGAGACGGCGATGACACCCGCTGCTCCGCCGATGCCAACGCCTCCTCCAGGCCGTCCCGTGTCACCCGCTACGGCGCGAGCTGCGGTCGCCGAAGCGAGCGCGTCCGGACAGTCCGGCCGCACAGGCACGCGAATGGCGACACGCACGACGACGGAGGGCGGGGACGACAGCGACATGGTTTCTAGCGCGGACGGCGCCGACGCGGCGGTCAGCTAAGAAGCAGTCGCCGGTTGCAGCAGCATATCGAGGTTCACGTCCGCCATCAGTTCATCGAGACGGCGTAGCTTTTCCGGCGCGCCGCTGAAGGCACCCGCACCAAACAATCCCTCGATCGCGCTCACCGTTTCCTTCGTATCGAGCTTTGTGCGGAGCAGCGGGATCTCGTCGTCATCGACGCGCTCTAGCACGTAAGAGAGCACCGGCAAACCGCCGGTCAGGATCATCGTGCTGCACCCAGCGTTGAGCGCCGCGAGCTGGAGGTCGGGCTTGTCGCTGCGGATGATGACGGCGTTGGCCTGCGTGAAGTTGAAGTACGTCTGGCCGGGGTCGGCGGCGATAGAGGCGATGATGACGGTGTCGATCGGCTTCTCGAGGTTCTCTTCGATGAAGACGCCTTCCGCGGACAGCGCCTCCGCGACCTGGCCGATGGACGGCGAGGCTAGCACCTTGTCCTCAGGCACAACTCCGATGATGCGCAGGCCGGCGTCTTCGTATGACTTGCGGACGGGAGCGACTCGTCTGGGGGAGACGCGGTTGAGCATAGCGACGGCGTTGTTCGCGCCGGACATGAACTCGGAGAGCTCGTCGGGCTTGGTCAGCGGCGTGGAGACGACGATGACACGAACGTCGGGCTCTTTGGCGAGCTGCATTTCGCCGGTGGGCGCTTCGGTGATCTGGTGACCGGCACCGGCGAGTTTTCGGGCCAGCGCGGCGGCGATCATCGACTTACCCGAACCGGCCGTCGGAGAGGCGATAACGAGACTGGCCATAACGACTGGAAGTTTAGCAAGCCGCCACTGTACGAGCGAGTGGCGGGGACCCCGAAGTCACCTGCTATACTGCCCTTCGCGCGCGGGAGGCTATGCTTGGCGACTGCTGTTCTACTTGCTATTTGGTTGGGGCCTTGTGTGGCGTCGTGGGCATCGGTGTCTGGATAACGACCGTTATCTTTCATCAGCCTCGCCGCCAGACAAATATGCGTAGCCCAGCCTTTATCATCGTCGCATCGATTATCTCTGGCGCTCTGGTCATCCTTGCGATCATTGGCTACCTGTGGCTGGCGCTGTCACAACGTCAATTTGATTAATTCAAAACTGACGCACTCCTAGGAGCCCAGCGCTTGATCGACCGGCGTGTACTCGAGACCCTGCGCTTCGGCGACGGGCTGGGAGGTGAGCTTGCCGTTGATGGTGCTGGCGCCAGCCGCAAGCGACGGATCGTCCCCCAGGGCGTCGAGGCCGCGGTCAGCGAGCCTGAGGACGTAGGGGAGCGTCGCCCCCGTCAGCGCTTCGGTGGAGGTCTGGGGGACGGCGCCGGGCATGTTCGGGACGCAGTAGTGGATGACGCCCTCTTCGACGAACACCGGGTTGTCATGGCTGGTGGGGCGCGACGTCTCGCAGATGCCACCCTGGTCGATGCCAACGTCGACGATGACCGCACCCTCGCCCATCGAGCGAACCATCTCGCGCGAGACGAGCTTCGGTGCGATGCCGCCGGGCACGAGGACGGCGCCGACGAGGATATCGGCGACGGCGAGCTCTTCGGCGATTACGGCGGGACTGGTGACTCGCGTAGCTACGCGATCGCGGAACTGCGCATCGAGTGCGGCGAGACGCTGCAAGTCCTTCGAGCTGACGGTAACGCGCGCGCCCAGGGCGACGAGCACACGGGCGGCGGCGGTGCCGACGGTCCCGCTTCCCAGCACGAGCGCTCGGGCGGGTGAGACACCCGCGATGCCGCCGAGTAGCTTGCCTCGGCCGGGGCCGGGCTTCTTGAGGTACTGCGCTGCGATCTCGCCGGCCATGCGGCCCGCGACCTGGCTCATCGGAATGAGCAGCGGGAGGGAGCCGTCGGGACGCTGCACGGTCTCGTAAGCGATCGCGTTGGTGCGCGATTCGAGGAGCGCGCGCGTCAGCTCAGGCTCCGGCGCGAGGTGGAGGTAAGTGAACAAGAGAAGGCCCGGACGGAGAAGAGGGAACTCGGCGGGGAGAATCTCCTTCACCTTGACCAGCATCTTGACGCCCTCAGCGACGGACTTGGCGTCGGGGCAGATGGTGGCGCCAGCAGCCTCGTAGGTGGCGTCGGAGAAGCCGGACCCGAGGCCAGCGCCTGCCTCGACGAGCACGCTGTGGCCAGCAGCGACGAGCGCCCGCGCGCCGGACGGTGTCAGCCCGACGCGGAACTCTTCGTTCTTGGTCTCCCTGATCGTGCCTACGCGCATCTAATCGATTGTACGCGCGGCGGCCCTCGCCTTGCGTGCCTTCGTGGCGCAAACGTAAAATGAGTGTCCGTGCCGGGGTAGCTCAGTGGTAGAGCACGCGGCTGAAAACCGCGGTGTCGCCAGTTCGACTCTGGCCTCCGGCACCATTTTTCGCATCTGGAAGCGGCCTCGCTTGGGGCCGCTTTCTGCTACCCTATGCCTTCATCTTGTAGCGAATTGGCAGGTGCTTGGGGCCGCCGACAAACGTTGTTTGCATGAATTCGGGATCGCCGGCTAGCTCGATCCGTTCGAGGCGCGGCAGCATTTCGTTGAAGATCGCCTGGATCTCCATCCGCGCCAAGGTCGCGCCCAGGCAAAAGTGCGGCCCCATGCCGAAGGCCATGTGCTTGTTCGGGCTGCGGCCGACGTCGAAGCGCATCGGCTCATCGAAGACGCCCTCGTCCCTGTTCGCTGAGGGATAAGACAGCAGCACCGACTGCCCTTTGCGAATCGTCACTCCTCGCAGCGGGTAGTCCTCCATCGCCGTGCGCATGAAGTGCTTCACCGGCGTCACCCAGCGGATCATCTCGTCGGCGGCTGTCGTTATCAGCGATGGGTCATCCTGCAGACGTTGCAGCTCGCCCGGAGTCTGGAGAAGCGCGAGCAGGCCACCCGAGATCGTCGAGCTGGTTGTGTCGTGGCCGGCGGTAGCGATGATGATGTAGTACGACAACAGCTCGCCTGGGTTGAGCGACCGCCCGTCGATCTGGGCGTTGGCAATCTCCGATGCGAGGTCTTCGGTCGGGCGCGCTCGCCGCTCCAGCGTCAGTGCGTTGAAGTATGTAAAGAAGTCGAAGACGACTGCTTGCGCTTCCTCCATCGTCTCGCCGCGGCGCAGTTCAGGATCCGCCGCGCCGAACAGCTCTTGCGTCAACTTCAGTAGTCGCGGCACGTCGCTGTCGGGTAGGCCGAGGAGCGAGTTGATGACCTGGATCGGGAAGTACATGGCGACGTCCCGCGCGAAGTCGCACTCCCCGCCGGATGCGGCCATCCGATCGACGTGCTCCCGCGCGAGCTCCTGCATGCGATCCGTCATCTGCTTGACCATCTTGTGGTGGAACCACGGCGCCGTTAGCCCGCGCAGCGCGGTGTGGTCCGGCGCGTCGATGTGGATGAGCGTGCGTAACGGTTGCGGCTGCGCATCGGCGACGGCGGGCATGAGGACAGCGCGAGGGTCGTTTCGGAAGTTGGCGGCGTTCGTTTCGATCTCCGCGACGTCGGCGTGCCGGGTGATCGCCCAGAAGGGGTTGAAGCCCTCGGCCGCGACCCAGTGCACCGGCGATTCTCGCCTCAGCAGCGCGAACGCCTCGTACAGACGCTCCTCGTCGGCGTACGCCGCGGGATCCACAAATACTCGCCCGGCCTGAACAACGTCCATCGCTTACCTCCGTCAGCCGTGATTATACGGGCGTTGATCCTGGTGAGGGCGAGTCGTCTCCTCGGGCAAAGGAAAACCGCCCGCGGACTCGTCCGCGGGCGGTCTGTTAACTCCGGTGAGAGCTAGGCGTTCATCTTTTCTTTGACGTCGTCCTTCATGTCGCCGGCCTTGCCCTTCATGTCATTGGCCTTGTCCCTGGCGTCGTCCTTCATTTCGTTGGCCTTGTCCTTGACGTCGTTCTTGACGTCGCCGGCCTTGTCCTTCAACTCGTCCATGTCCTTGTCCATCTTGTCCTTGTCGTCCATTTGAATCGTCCTTTCGAAATTGCTCGTCTTGATGCTTCTAACGTTAGCTTTTAGCGCATGCCCGCCGTGCAATCGGTTAAACATCAAAGTGTTGCGATCCCGTCTCATTGGCCAACCGAACCATCATTACAGGGGCAGGTGTAGCTCCGGCTCGCGGGTCCAGAGGCGGTGGTTGGCCATGGCGGCGACGAAGCGCTCCGTGAAGCGGCGGTTGACGGACTCGCCCACAATTGTCGCTTCGTCTGCAGGATCTTCGTCGTCTTTCGCACCGACGTCGATCGCGGCGGCCTTCAGCAGCTCCACACCTTCACCGCTGGCGGCGACGGCCTTGCAGTGCTTGTAAGCGTCCTTCACGAACTCGACGGCGTCGGCTTCGTTCTCCCACTCCGCGGCGCCCTCACCACCAGCCACGTAGACGGCATCGAAGAGAACCGACGATGCGGTGAGGATGCTGAACTCTGGCACGTAGACCTTGCCGTTGTCGGCAACGATCTCGCCGAGTTCGGGCGCGATCAGCAGACCCTTCGCGCCTTCCGCTTCGAGCGCGCGGATCATCGCAGCCACACCGGCGCCGTCGAATTCCTCGGCGACGAGGATGGCGACTTTGCGAGTGGCGATCGAACCCGGCACGAACGAAGTCATGCTGAGGACCGGCGAGATGGTGTCGCGGTCGGTCAGCGTGCGGTGCTGGTAGGTCTTCGCACTGGCGTCTGCGGGAACGCTCATGTTTGGCGGCGGCGTGGCCTTCTTCGGCATCGAAATGCCCAGTCCCTTCGCGACGGCGGTCGCGAGGGTCGCATCGATCTGGGCGAGGTGACCGACCATGCGCTCGCGGATCGCGGGCGTCTCGACCTTGCCGAGCTCGAAGCGCAGCGCCTTGATGATGTGCTGCTTCTCGGGCTCAGATTGACTCTGGAAGAACATGCGGGCCTGGCTGTAGTGATCGAAGAAGCTCTCGCCGCGGATGCGCTGCTTTGCGCCCTGCATCGGCTCCGGGAAGCTGACGTAGCCGCCGGCCGCCGCGGGCACCTGCATCGGGCAGCCTCCGCCGAGCGTGTTCGGCTCGTAGCTGACCTGGCCGGGGTTGATCTCCTGGCGCATGAAGCCGTCGCGCTGGCCGTTGTGTACGGGCGCGACGGGGCGGTTAATCGGGATCTCGTGGAAGTTGGGACCGCCGAGGCGGATGAGCTGCGTGTCCGTGTAGGAGAACAGCCGACCCTGGAGCAGCGGATCGTTGGTGAAATCGATGCCAGGAACGACGTTGCCGACGTGGAACGCGACCTGCTCGGTCTCGGCGAAGAAGTTGTCCGGGTTGCGATTGAGCGTGAGCTTGCCGACTCGCTGCACTGGCACGAGCTCTTCCGGGATGATCTTCGTCGGGTCGAGCAGGTCGAAGCCGAAAGCGAATTCGTCCTTCTCTTCGACAATTTGCAGGCCGAGCTCGTACTCCGGGAAGTCGCCGCCTTCGATCGCCTCCCAGAGGTCGCGGCGGTGGAAGTCCGGGTCTTTGCCGGAGATCTTCTGCGCTTCGTCCCAGGCGACCGCGTGGACGCCGAGCAGCGGCTTCCAGTGGAACTTCACGAAGCGAGACTTGCCGCGCGCGTTGACGAGACGGAACGTGTGCACGCCGAAACCTTCCATCATGCGATAGCTGCGCGGGAGGGCGCGGTCCGACATCACCCACATGATCATGTGCATGGACTCCGGGACGAGTGAGATGAAGTCCCAGAACGTGTCGTGCGCGGAGGCGGCCTGCGGCATCTCGTTGTTTGGCTCTGGCTTGACGGCGTGCACAAAGTCGGGAAACTTCATCGCGTCCTGGATGAAGAACACCGGGATGTTGTTGCCCACGAGATCGAAGTTGCCCTCGTCCGTGTAGAACTTGACGGCGAAGCCGCGCGCGTCTCGAGCAAGGTCGGTTGAGCCGCGCGAGCCAGCGACGGTCGAGAAGCGAACGAAGACGGGTGTCTCCTTCGCCGGGTTGTTCAGGAAATCGGCGCGTGTGTAATTGGCCAGAGACTCGTACACCTGGAAGACTCCGTGAGCCGCAGAGCCACGGGCGTGGACGATGCGCTCCGGGATTCGCTCGTGGTCGAAGTGAGTGATCTTCTCGCGGAAATGGAAGTCTTCCAGCAGCGAGGGACCGCGGGCGCCGGCCTTAAGTGTGTTCTGGTTGTCGTTGACCGGGACGCCCTGGTTCGTGGTGAGCTGGGAGTCTCTCGGATCCTCGGTGTTCTCCGCGAGCTGGCTGATCTTGGCGTTGGCGCTAGCAGCCCTGGGTTTGCTGGTTCGAGTTGTCTTACGGGGTGCCACGCAACCTCCTGAAAGGGGGTGGCCACGCGCCCCCCCGTACTGTCTCCTCCAGGTACTTCTGCCATTCCTTCTTGAGGCCGGCATTCTGAGCGCAGGTGATAGCAGTCTTGTACACCTTCTGCCCCCCGATCTCGGTTTCGAGCGCCTGGTACGGCAGTTCCTGGATCTGTTCGTCGTTCATGCTGCTCCTTCTAGCGAAATACTGGGCGTGTCATCGCGACATCCAGGAGTCGCTTGGGGACAAGTTACGAACGATCGCATAAAGAACTCGCTTCTTTCGGGCGGCACCTTGTTTACGGTTCCTAACAGTCGGATGCCGGTGCCGCCGGGTCGTTACCGGGGTCGACCTGGCGCGCGTGATATACTCCGCGCCGCCGACGCCGCCATCTGAAGAGCGTCCGGCACAGGCGCGAAGGAGCACACACATGGCATCTCACGGACTACGAGCGCTCGGACGGTCAGGGCTGCGGGTTTCCCCGCTCTGCTTGGGCGCGATGAACTTTGGAAACGACCAGTTTGGCTGCGACGAAGCGACATCAATCAGCGTGATCGACGCGTACCTTGGCGCCGGCCACAACTTTATCGACACGGCCAACGTCTACTCCGGGACGAAGTCGGAGACAATCGTCGGCAAGGCCGTCAAGGGCAAGCGGGACAGTGTCGTCATCGCCACGAAGGCGTCGTCGCCGCTGGGCACCGGCCCTTTTGACGGCGGGTCGAGCCGCAAGCACCTGATGCGCGCGGTGGAAGACAGCCTGCGCCGCCTCGACACCGATTACATCGATCTCTACCAGATGCACCGCTACGACGAGCAGACGCCGCTGGAGGAAACGCTGAGCACGTTGAATGACCTCGTGCGCGTGGGCAAGGTGCGCTACATTGGCGTGTCGAACTGGCGCGCATCTGATATCTCCGCGGCTGGCGAGATGACGAAGGCGCGCGGTTGGGAGCCGCTGGTGAGCCTGCAGCCGCAATACAGCATCCTCGCGCGCGACATCGAAGTTGAGCTTGCGCCGGTGTGCCAGAACTACGGCCTCGGGATCATCCCGTGGAGCCCGCTCGGTGGCGGCATGCTGACCGGCAAGTACAAGCCGGACGAAGAGCCAGCAGAGGGCACGCGATTCGCGGCGCCGGGGCCGTTCCAGGCCGTCTGGCGGCGCCGCGCGATGAGCGAGCGCAACCACACGATTGTGAGCACGGTTCTGGACGAAGCGCAGAAGCTGAACGTCACGCCGATCGCTCTAAGCCTGGCCTGGAACCTGAGCCGGCCAGGGATCGTCGCGCCGATCATCGGGCCGAAGTCTGTGCAGCAGCTACAGGACAACCTCGCGGCTCTGGACGTGGACCTGCCGGCGGACGCGATCGCCCGGATCGATGAGATCAGCCGCCCTCACCTGGGCTACCCGCACGACTTCATGCGGATGGTGCGCCAGATGAACGCAGCGGGGATGAGCGTGAACACGCCCGCCCCAGCAACCGTAACGAGCAACGGAGAACGCGGTTCCAAATCATAGGATGCTAACCCGCGGTCTCTTTCGGACGGCGCTGGCAGGCGCAGCCTTGCTCTGCCTGCTGTGGGCCGTCGCGTGCTCCGGCGGTGAAGAAGCGCCGTCCGTTACGCCCGCCAACCAACTGACACAAACGCCAGTCGGCTCGAGTACGCCGGCCCTGGAGTCAGGGACTGTCGCGCCGACCCCAGCGCCAACACCGTCCCCCACTGCGACGCCAACGAATGCGCAGACCGCGAAGGCTGCAGCGGAGAAGCTGCTGTCGGATTTGAACGGGGTGCGTTGCGCGACACCGCCGCCTGGGGCTCCGTGCAACGTGCTCTCGCTTGACGAGCCGGCCACGGATGCGGACTTCGATCACGGGTTGGCGGTGTTCGGCGTCACGGGCAGCCAGGGCGAAACCCTGACAATCGTGCTGGGGCGCAACCAGACTGCGCAGTGGGTGCTCTACCTCTGGGGCAAGCAGTTCTACAATGCGCTCAAGCTGCCAGAGACGATCACGATCTGCGGCTTTGGCGCGCCAACGGAAGTACACACGACTGCGAGCGCCTCAGCGGACGTGGTGACGAAGCTGAAGGACGGCGATACGGCGACGGCAGAGCAGTTTGTGCTGACGCAGAGCGGCGCGCCTCCGGACACCGCACCGCTAGCGCGACAGGGCTACGGCTGGTACCACCTCGCGGAGCCGAGCGGGTGGGTGTACTCGAAGTACGTGGCGGAAGCGGCGGACTGTACGCTGCACGACCAGCTAGAATCGCGTTAGCGCTTTACGCCGAGAAACATCACACCTTCGTAGTCGACTTCGCTGTGGATGAACGGCGCTTCCTGCGGCTCGAAACCGGCGTCCGCGATCCAGCTGAGCCAATCCTCTCGGCTGAACAAGCCTTCGACGTGGTGGTCGTGGACAACTCGCGCCGGTTGCCCATCCTCGCGGAGTACGTAGGCGTAGTCTACTTCGTATGTCGTGCCGATGCCGTCGGAATCGTGCACCCATTCGAGATAGCGCATGCTGCGACCGTCACCATCGTGGCCACCGTGGTCCGTATGATCGGCGAAATTCTCTCGCACGTGGTCCGGCGCGAAGAGAGCGATGCCTCCTTGCGCGCAGTGGAGGTATGCCGTCTCGAAAACGCTGCGTAGATCGGCTTCCGTGGCCATGTAGCAGATGGCGTCGTGGACGAAAACGGCGTCGAACTCGCGGCCCAGGCGGACGGTACGCATATCGCCGACGTGGTGCTCGCACTCCGGGTTGAGTTTGCGGCTGACCTCGACCATGCCCGCCGCGACGTCAACAAGGGTCATCGCGAAGTGCTGCTTCATGTGGGAAGCGTTATTGCCGCCGCCGCTCCCAAGCTCGAGGACTGACTGGAGCGGGCGCGTCGCGTGTTCGGACAGAAGGCTGGCGTAGATCGCTGCCTCCTCCACGTAGTCTTCGGGCGCGGACATGAGCGGCCACCAGGACGCGAGGTCTGTGTAGAGATGCGGCTTGTTGTCCGGCACTGTAGCCGAATCTTCCCAATCGCATGGCGGGTTGGCAAGCATGTTCTTGCCCGCCCCGCGCCCGTGTGCCTACAATCGCCGCGTTCTGCGAGTCAGGGCGGGGGCCCTGACCTACTTGTGAGAAACAGGGGGATGCTATGGCGGGTCCGCTAACGGGAATCAAAGTCGTCGAGATGGGTTTGTGGGTCGCGGCGCCTTCGTGTGCTGCGATGCTCGGCGACTGGGGTGCTGAGGTGATCAAGATCGAGCCGCCCAACGGCGATCCGTTTCGCGGGCTCTTCGCCTCGGCCCTCGGGGCTGCGGCGCCACTC
>JBDTOK010000047.1:0-14987 GCA_039933275.1 Chloroflexota bacterium
GGACCAGGCGCCGCTGGTGAACATCACGAACCCGGTAGATGGCGGCTTTGGCGAAGAGGGTGGCCTCGTTGTGCTGGACGGCGCGGCGAACGACTACGAGGACGGGCCGCTCACCGGCGCCAGCCTCGTCTGGAAGAGCGATATCGATGGCGCGCTGGGGACGAGCGAGCAGCTTCCGCTGAACACGCTCTCTGCCGGTGTGCACACGATCACGCTGACAGCGACTGACTCCGACGGGACGTCGAGCGAGACTTCGATCACGCTGACGATTGGCGTGCTGGGCAACCTGCAGTACACGCCGGCGATGATCGACCCGAACTCCAGCGAAGACGTGACTGGGATCGTCACGCTGTCGCCGGGCATCCCGACGACGGACATCAACACGACCAGCATCTCGCTGCACATCGGGCAGACGGTGCTGACGCCGAAGTCGGTGGAGCAGCTCGGCGACACGGACGCGGACGGATTGCCTGAGCTGGCCGTGACGTTTGATGGCACGTCGTTCCGCGCGGCGATGGGTGACTCGAACGGGCCGACGCACACGACTCTCACGGGCGAGATGAACGACCAGACGGCGTTCAACGCACGCGGCGACGCGGCGTTGGTGATAGCGGGCGATGTGAACTGCGACGGGTCGGTGAACGGCACCGACATCACGCTAGCGCTGGGATCGACGATCGACGTGTCGTCGCCGGACTGCCTCTACGCAGGTGACCACGACTGTGACGGCGACGTGACGGCGGGCGACGTGCTGGGCACGCTCACGCACCTCGCGGGAGCGGGATCGGCGCTGGCGGACTCGTGCGCGGCGCCGCAAGCAGCGCCGGCTCAGGTCGTGAAGTCGGATAGCGGCGGAGGCGGCGGTCTGTTCTCGTACTGGTGGCTGGCGGCGGCAGCGCTGCCGGCGATGGTGCTGGCGGGACGCAAGCGGCGGCTGTTCTAGCGGCACAAGTAAGGCTTATTCGACGGGCCAGCTTTGGGATTGGCCAGATTGAGCTGGTAACAGGGGCTAGAGCCCGGCGCGGACGGCGAAGACAGCTGCCTGCGTCCGGTCAGCGGCACCAAGCTTTTCGATGACGCGCTGGATAACGTTCTTCACGGTGCCGACGCTGTAGTTCATTGTGCTGGCGATCTCTTTGTTTCCCAGGCCAGCCGCGACGTGGCGGAGCACTTCGACTTCACGAGGCGAAAGACTGGACAGGAGCTTCTCCGTCTCATCGTTGCCAGTGGCGCCGTCGGTCCCGGCAGAGCCAAGGCTGGCGATGGCGTCGGAGTCGAACAGGGAAACGCCGGTCACAGCAAGCCTGACGGCCTGGACGAGCATCTCGCGGCTTGCGCCCTTGCGGAGATAACCAATGGCTCCCGCATTTACGGCCGATCGAACGAAGCCGTTACCGGGATCACCGGTGACGATAATTACCGCAGACCTCGGGCAAGCGGCGCGAACGGCGACGGTCGCCTCGAGACCATCCATTCCCGGCATGCCGACATCCATTAGGACAATGTCCGGGCATCGAGATTTGACGAATGAGATAGCTTCTGGGCCGGACGATGCCTCACCGATGACTTCCAGGCCGGGCAAGTCCAACATAATACGTGCGCCTGACCGGACCATGGGGTGGTCGTCCACGATGAGAATAGTTATCGAGCGATCCTTAACGATGATCGTTGCGGGCGCGGCCGCTTCGTCTAGGCAGCCGGCAACTGTAGCCAAAATCGGCTTCCCTTTCCAGGCGTCGACTCGACGCCCACCTTGCCACCCATTCGCTCGGTCCCACGCTTGACTATGGCGAGACCAACACCGCTTCCGGGGAACTCCTCAAGGGCGTGCAGGCGTTCAAAGAGATGGAAGATGCGCTCACGGTCACGCGACTTTATTCCTATACCCTTGTCCTCCACCCAGACGATGACCCAGTCACCGTCTCGCTGAGCGCGAAGAGTTGCACTGGGGACGGCCGGCGGCGTGCAGAACTTGAGAGCGTTTGCAACCAGATTTGTGAGCACCTGGACCAGAGTAGGTTCATGGCCGGCAACGAGCAGGTCATCTCCGGCGATATTGATATGGCCACCTGTCTCGCGGATTTGGCCATCCAGCTGCCGAACTGTCTCCTTGAAGACATGCAGGAGCCTGACGGGTCTGGCCTCAAAGTCAGCGCGAGACAAACGCCCGAACTCCAGGATCCCGTCGATCAGTTCCTCCATCTGCACGGCTGACTGGACAATGCTTGTCGTGAATTCCCGCACGGTGGGGTTTATCGCACTACCGTCTTCCAGGAGGGCCTCAGCGGTCGCTCTCATAGAGCGAAGCGGGGCGCGGAGGTCATGCGACGCGAAGTAGGAAAACGCCTCCAAGTCTTCGATGCGTGCGTCCAGTTGAGTGGTCTGCTCTCTGAAGCGCCGCTCCAGTTTCTCTGTTTTGCGAGGCGTAGACTCTTCAGGACTCATGGCGATTAGAGCCCTTGTCTAGAGCCATGCGGCAGCATGGATCATTCATAAAGCCATCGTATGCCTAAGGATTTGAAATATGAATCCGTAATATGGACGTATACGGGCGGTTTGTTCTGCCGTTAGTCTCCGTCAATTGACGGATGCAGGCCTAAGGGATGATGCCTTCTCGGACTGCCCTGACGCCAACTTCGGTTCTGACCCTGGCGCCCATCTTCGTGAGAATGCTGGAGATATGCGACTGGACGGTGCGATGCCCGATTCCCAGTGTGAGTGCAATCTCGCGGTCTGTTTTGCCGCTCGCCACCAGTGTCAGCACGGTCAGCTCCCTGAACGTCAACCCGTAAGGGGCGGCGCGGCCCTCGATGTGTTCTTCGACTCGCGTTTCGATTTCGTCCCTCGCGTGGCGCGACTGATCCTCCACGCGCTGGCGCTCAGTCAAGTCCATTCCAATCTCAACGAGCATTTCTCCTACGCGAATGCTCAGTCCCATCAGAGGCAGTCGCCGTCCGTCCTTTGTGGCGACCATGGATTCCGTCCAAACTCCACCAGCGTCCAGAATGAAGGCGCGCATCTGTCGCTGCTCTTCCGGGTCAGGGTATAGCATTGCGAACGCATCTGGGAGCCCACGTATTTCCTTCTCTGACCAGCCCAGCGCGCGCTCCGCTTCGCGGTTCATAAAGACGACGTCGCCGTTCGTATCAAACATAGCGACCATTACGGGCAAGTGGTCAAGCATTGTCTCCATGAGCTGACGTTGATGGCTCAACGACTCTTCGGTTTCTCTGGCGCGCGTGACGTCGTGGAAATTGAAAACGATCCCTCGCACGTCGGGTTCGTCTATGCAATTGGTGGCTGCGGCTTCAATCCAGCGCCAGGAATCGTCTGCCTGGCGTATCTGGAACGTCACGGTTTCGGTATGCCCCGGCTGCTGGAGCGTGCTGCGCAGGGCGGCGCGCAATTGCCCCTCATGGACGTCACGGACTCTCGAGAAAATGTCCGCGCCAACGGTCTGGTTTGGCGGGAATCCCAGGAACCGGATCGCGGATGGGTTGGCGTAAGTTACCTGGGACCGCGAGTCAAGGACGGCAATCATGTGAGGCGAGTGGTCGGCGAGCGGGTTAACCAGCTTGTTAATGATCAGAAAGCCGCTACTGTCGCCGGGACGGAGGACCGTCATTCGCACGTGCAGAAGATGGCCCTTCGCGTCGAACTGGACCATCTCGCGCCGCAGGATTTCTGCGTTGACTTGCTGGGTGATTTCTTGCAGGTCTTCCTGCGAGACGTTTAGGGGCGCGATCTCGTTCAGACGCGCCCCGATAGTGGCCTCCGCCTTGATGCCGTAGATCTCTTCCGCCGGGCCATTTACGGCGATGACGACAAGGTCCGGATCGGTCTCAAAGACGGCATCGCCGATATGCTGCAGCAGCAGCGCTACCCTGGCGTCGCTGGCACGCACGCCTCGATCTTGACCGCCGTCCGCTTCGCTCATTGCGAGCCGTCCGCGTGAGGCGCGCTGGAACGAGTGGTTGCTCCCGCAGGAGCCGACGAAGGTCGCTTCGGCAGCAACGAACTATTGATGGCAGACTCCTTGACCTTTCCGCCCGGCTGCCGCTTAACCGGTGATTAGTCAATCTATATTACGGTCGTGCGAATGGGATGCGTCAAGTTCTCCAGGGTGAATGCTGAGCCCGCAGCGTGAAGATTTTGTGTGAATCGCGATGCGATTCGAGGACGGCGAGGCGGCTACTCTGAGGAGTGCGCGCCTACGGCCCGGAGAAACGTCGGCGCCTGGGCCGGTATGCCGCCTCCGAGCAGCTTGACGAACTGCTCGGCTGGCACCGGGCGGCTGAAGAGATAGCCTTGCGCCTGGTCGCACTGACTCCGCTGCAAGAATGCGAGCTCTTCTTCCGTCTCCACGCCTTCAGCGATCACCCGGAGTTTAAGACTGCGAGCCATGTTGATAACCGCCGTCACTATCGTCGTGTCGTCTCCTGTTGCGATCTGGCGGACGAACGACTGGTCGATCTTGAGGGCATCGATAGGGAATCGCCTCAGGTAGCTCAAACTCGAGTAACCAGTGCCAAAGTCGTCGATCGAGATCTGGATGCCACGCGCTCTCAAGGCCTGCAGGATCGACGCCATCGATTCGACTCTGCGCATCAGCACGCTCTCGGTCAGTTCAATCTCGAGAAGCTGAGGATCGAGTCCCGTTTCGTTGAGGATCGCAAAAACCCCGTCTAAGAAGTCGTCGTCTTCAAATTCCATGGCTGATACGTTTACGGCAATCGTTCCTGGGTCCAGACCAGCGTCGGCCCACGTCTGGGCCTGTTTGCACGCTTCGCGTAGTACCCACCGGCCGATTGGGAGAATCAGACCGCAATCTTCGGCCACGGGGATGAACTGCGCCGGCGCCATCATTCCGCGTGTTGGATGTTCCCAGCGGATCAGAGCTTCGGAGCCTGCTATAGAACCAGTCCGGAGATCGATCTTGGGCTGGTAGTGCAGGGCAAACTCGTCGCGCTCGATAGCGCGTCTCAGGCTCTCCTCGATGGACTGGCGCTCAACGGCGCGGGCGTTCATGGCCGGCATGAAGAACTTATACGTCCGCCGTCCGCTGTCTTTCGCCTGGTACATTGCGGTGTCTGCGTTCTTGATGAGCGTGTCGGCATCCAGGTCGTCCGGATAGACACTCACGCCTATGCTGGCGTTGATGTAGAGGTCTTGTTCGTCGAGGTGATGTACTTCGGCGACAGATTGGAGCATTCTCCGCGCAGTCAGAGCTGGGTCTTCTGACCTCTCGACCTCTGACAGCAGGACTATGAACTCGTCGCCACCCTGCCGGCTTACTGTGTCGGAGCCGCGGACGCAATCAACAAGGCGCTTTGCCACGGATTGCAGTAGCTTGTCACCGACTGGATGGCCCAGGGAGTCGTTGATGTGCTTGAACTGGTCCAGGTCGAGGAAGAGCACGGCGACACGCTTTTTGTGTCGCGCCGCTAGGGCAATGGCCTGGTTCAGCCTGTCGCTCAGCAGGAGCCGGTTGGGCAAGCCAGTCAGGAAGTCGTGCTGGGCGGCGTGCGTCATCTCAAGAGCCATCGCCAGCGCTGCGCGAACGTCGCGAAAGACGATCACAGCGCCGGACGCTCGCCCGTCACGATTGTGAATGGGCGCGACGGAGTTCTCGATAGATATTTCGACGCCGTCCCGGCGCACGAGGATGCAGTGGGGCGGGGCAATCGTTCCAGTGCCGATACCAAAAGGATCCGCAATAACTTCGTGATTCACCGCGTTCAGGATCGGTAAGACGTCACAGAGGGACTGCCCTTCCGCCTCTTTCCAGGTCCAGCCGGTCATCTTCTCTGCGACGAAGTTCAGGAAAGTAATGTTCCCCGCCATGTCCGTACAGGCAACCGCATCACCGATGGAGTTGAGTGTCACCTGCGCGCGCTCCGTCTCCGTAAACAGTTCTTCTTCCATCGCTTTTCGTTCGACGGCGTAGCGAAGGGCTCGCATCAGCCCGCGTGTTTCTATCTGACCCTTGATCAGGTAGTCCTGCGCTCCTTCTTGCAGTGCGAGACTGGCCTGGGTCTCGTCGTCATGGCCCGTCAATACGACGAGAGGAATGTGGGGCGCCGCACCGCGTACTCTTCGAACGGCATCCAGGCCCTGTGAGTCAGGCAGCCCTAAGTCCAGCAAGACTATATCGACGGTATGCTGAGATAGGTACAGCTCGGCTTCATCCAGGCGCTGAACGTGCACCAACTCCGTGCTGTTCGCTCCGTGCTCGTTGAACATCTCGCGGAGGAGTCGTGCATCTCCAGCGTTGTCCTCAACTAGCAGGAGAGTCGTGATTTGCTTCTTGGTTGGTGCGCCAGCAGGCCTTTGCTGTGGCAGCCTGATCATCCTCAGCCAGAAGTCGTTAACGGTCTTGATCAACACTTCGAAGGCGTCCAGCTCGGAGGGCTTTGTCAGATAGCAGTTCGCCTGTAGCTGGTAGACCTTCGCGATGTCTTCCGCCGCGGTGGAAGTGGTGAGGACTATAACCGGGATGACCTTCAGGTCTTCATCCTCTTTGATCAGCGCGAGAACCTCTCGCCCGTCCATGCCTGGCAGGTTCAGATCCAGAAGGATGAGGTCTGGACGCGGCACGCCAGCGTATGCGCCTTCTTTCCTCAGGAATGCCATCGCTTCAATGCCGTCCGAGACCACGTGCAAGCTGTTGGGCATTTTCGCCTTGCGGAACGCCTCCCGGGTCAGGCGGACATCCCCAAGGCTGTCCTCGATCAACAATACTTGCAGTGGCATGGCTCTATCCTCCGCTCACGTTGCGAGCGATGCGGGCTTGCGGCCCGTGTGAAGGGATCGGGGTGTCTTCCGGGAATCGGTCCATCGGCCGCCTGTACTCGTGCGGCAGCTTCGCCAACGATAGCCAGAAGTCTGTGGTTGTCTTAATGAGCGATTTGAACGAGTCAAGATCTGTGGGTTTCAGGAGGCAGCAGTTTGCCTGCATGTGGTAAATCGCCACCACGTCGCCTTCTGCCTCGGAACTGGTGAGGACAATGATAGGAATCATCTTTAGATCGTCATCGCTCTTGATTTGTGTCAGGACCTCTCGGCCATCGATCTTCGGAAGGTTCAGATCAAGCAGAATCAGTTCCGGCCGGGGGGCAGCCGCGTGTGTCCCTTCGAGGCGCAAAAAGGCTAGCGCCTCATCGCCATCACACACGACGGAAAGGTTGGTGGGCGTCATGGCCTCACGGAATGCTTCTTGCATCAGGCGGATATCACCGGGGGAGTCTTCAATGAGCAGAACTTCTACCGGCACGCTATGTCCTCCAGGCTTCTGGTCTGCCCGCTGTTCATCAAGACAAAACCTGCTGCGGCAGCTTGGCCTTTGTTAGCCAGAAGTCGTTGATGCTGCGCACGATAGCCTCGAACTGCTCCAGTTGGACAGGCTTGCTCAGGTAGCAGTTCGCCCGCAGCTGGTAGCTGTGGACGATGTCCGCCTCGGCGTCTGAGGTAGTCAGAATCACTGTGGGGATCGATCGCAAGCTCTCGTCCTGTTTGATTAGTGCGAGCACCTCACGCCCGTCCATCTTTGGCAGGTTCAGGTCAAGCAAGATGAAGTCTGGCCGCGGAGCATCGGCGTGAGCGCCCTCCTTACGGAGAAACTGCATCGCCTCAACCCCGTCAACCGCCACGTGCAATTCGACGGTCTTGCCGGCATCGCGAAACGCTTCTTTGGTGAGCCGAACATCGCCGGGGCTGTCTTCGACCAATAGAATTTGTAGGGGCATTGTTTATTCTCCTGTTTCGTTAACTTGGTTGGTGCCGCTAATGAGGTCGAAGGTGAATGTGCTACCTTCGCCGGGTTGTGACTCAACTGAAATCGCGCCGCCGTGGCGCTCGACGATCTTCTTGCAGATCGCGAGGCCAATCCCTGTGCCGGCGAACTCTTCGCGCTTGTGTAGGCGTTTGAACATTCCGAAGATCCGGTCGTAGTACTGCGGATCGATGCCGATTCCGTTGTCCCGTACCTTGAAGACCCACTTGTCGTCTTCCGCGCATCGCTCGGCTGAGACGTGAACCTTTGGGATGCCGGCGTTCTGATACTTGATCGCGTTTCCGACGAGGTTCTGGAACAGCTGGATGAGCTGCATCTCGTCGGCGAGCACTGAAGGCAGCGGATCAAATGTCACGATGGCACCGCTATCCTCAATCGCGCCGCTGAGGTTCTTCAGCGCCCTGTCCAACGCGTCTCCACTGGGAATTGCGACGAGATCCTTGCCCTTGGTGCCCACGCGGGAAAACGCCAGCAAGTCCTGAATCAGACGTTGCATCCGTGCAGCGCCGTCTACAGCAAACGAGATGAACTCATCTGCGTCCGCGTCCAGTCGCCCGGTGTACCGCCGGGCAAGGAGCTGCGTGTAGCTGGCGACCATTCGGAGAGGCTCCTGCAGGTCATGAGAAGCGATGTAAGCGAACTGTTCCAGCTCCTCATTTGAGCGGTTCAGTTCATCCATCTTGCGGACGAGGTGCTCCTCAGCCGAATTGCGGGCCGTGATGTCGCGAATCGCCGCCGTTACCAGCATCCCCTCAGCACTTTCCAGCGGGCTCAACATGATTTCGATCGGGAAGAAGCTCCCGTCTTTCCTGACGCCGTCGAGCTCGATTCCAGTGCCGATTTGCTGGGCTAGCGCATCCTCATCGGAGCGCAAGTCGTCGGCGATCAGCCGCTCGGCGAAACCTTCCGGAATGACAGTTGTTACTTGCTGTCCCAGCAGTTCGTCGCGGTGGTACCCGAACTGCTTCTCGGCCTGTGCATTGAGCAGCACGATTTCGCCGGACTGGTTGACCACGACCATCGCGTCGGGGGCCGCTTCCAGGAGACCGCGGTAGCGGCCCTCCATCTGGCTCAGGTGTTCATCTGCGGCCCTGCGAACGCTGATGTCACGGATCGCGGCCGTGACAAGGATGCCTTCGGTGCTGTCCAGCGGGCTGAGCATGATCTCGATTGGGAACTCACTCCCGTCCTTTCGCAGCGCTACGAGCTCGATACCGGTGCCAATCTGTTGGCCCAGCGCGTCTGCTGCTGACCGCAGGTCGTCTGCGATGAGACGCTCCGCGAAGCCGATCGGGATGATGTTGGTAACCTTCTGCCCAAGCAACTCATCACGCCGGTATCCGAACTGTTTCTCGGCTTGCGCGTTGAGCAGCACGATCTCGCCGGATTGGTTGACCACGACCATCGCATCTGGAGCCGCCTCGAGCAGTCCGCGGTAGCGGCCCTCCATCTGCGCGAGGTGCTGCTCTGCCGCCTTGCGCACGCTAATGTCGCGGATGGCGGCCGTGACGAGCATGCCCTCGGCGCTGTCCAGCGGGCTGAGCATGATTTCGATCGGGAACTCAGTGCCATCCTTGCGCAGGGCGACGAGCTCGATGCCGGTCCCGATCTGCTGGTCGAGGGCGTCTGCGGCGGACCGAAGATCGTCGGCGACCAGGCGCTCAGCGAAGCCGCGCGGAATGATCGTGGTCACCTTTTGGCCCAGGAGCTCGTCTCGCCTGTATCCGAACTGCTTCTCAGCCTGCACGTTGAGTAGGTCGATTTCGCCTCGCTGGTTGACGACGACCATCGCGTCCGGCGCGGCCTCCAGGAGGCCGCGGTACTTGCCCTCCATTTGGGCCAGGTTCTTGGCGTCGCTGCGCTCGATTACATTTTTCAATTGATATCCCCGCTCTTACTCTGGTGAGAGCAACTCATTCGTGTGTCGAAACTCTGGAGGAACATGGTCAGGCTACGTTTGGCACGACGGCGCGCTCCAGGTCGGCGATGGAGCGGAACTCCGCGGCAGGAACGGGCCGGCTAATCAGGAACCCCTGGAACTCGTCGCAACCCTGATTGCGCAAGAACTGGAGTTGTTCTTCTGTCTCCACCCCTTCCGCGATGACGTTCAGGTTGAGTTTGTGCCCGAGTGAAATGATGCTTCCTGCGATCGCGGCATTCGATGGGTCCTCCAGGAGCTTGAGGATGAAGCCCTGATCGATCTTTACCGTATTCAGAGGCAACTCTTTGAGGTAACGGAGGGCGGTATTCCCGGTACCAAAGTCATCGATCGAGATACGCATGCCAGCCGCCGCGAGCCTGCCAGCGATTTCGCGGGTTTTCTCCACGTCCCGAAGCGCGGTCGTTTCGGTGATCTCGAGCTCCAGCCGTTCGGGTGAGATGCCCGTTTCGCGGACAATCGCCTGCACCCGATCAACGAAGTCCGGGCGCTCGAACTGGCGCAGGGAAACGTTCACTGAGACGCGCAATGGCTTGCTCCAGGTGATTGCCTCAAGGCAGGCCTTTCTCAGGACAAGCTCACCAAGTTCGTTGATCAGCCCGGTCTCCTCGGCGAGCGGGATGAACTCCATCGGTGGGACCAGCCCACGCTCAGGGTGTAGCCATCGCACAAGGGCCTCGGCTCCGATTATTTCGCCTGTGTCGACACGCACCTGTGGCTGGTAGTACACGACGATCTCCCCGCCGACGATGGCTTTGCGCAGTTCGCCCTCAAGGACAAACCACTCGGCGGTGCGTAGGTTCATCGTGTCGGCGAAGCCGCGGAACGTGTCCCGCCCCGCTTCCTTCGCGGCGTAGAGAGCCACGTCTGCGTTTCTCGTGAGCGTGGCGCCCTCGCTTCCGTTCTCTGGGAACAGCGCGAATCCGGCGCTCACCGTGATGTGAAGCTCGCGGTCTGCGATACGGAACGGACGGCGGAAGCCGTTGACGATTCGTAGCGCCGCTTCCTCTGCATAAGTCTTGGCCACGCAATCAGGGAAAACCAGCAGAAACTCATCGCCACCGAGACGAGCGACAGTGTCGCCATCTCTAACCAGGCCCGACAATCTGTCGGCGACCGCCTTTAGCAACTCATCCCCGGCGGAGTGTCCAAGGAGATCGTTAACGTTTTTAAAGCGGTCTACATCAACGGACATTACGCACAACGCGGCATTCGTGCGCCTGGCCTGTGCGATAGCAATTATCAGCCGGTCCTGTAGCAGCAAACGGTTGGGGAGCCCCGTCAGCGAGTCGTGGTAGGCCATGTGGGCGATGGTTTCCTTCGCCTGCCTCTGTTCGCTGACGTCGCGTGCGTTGAGAAGCACCGCATAGCCATCCTCCCAGCGAATGCGAGATGGGACGCCTTCCATGTAGGCGTAGGTGCCATCAGCGCGACGAATCCTCGCTTCTGTGATCTCCGACCCACCGGTTCCAGCCGCGGCACGTGCAAACATTTGGTTAGAGGTTTCTCTGTCATCGGGATGAACGATGGCGCTCGCGTCAGTGCCAATGAAATCGTCCACTTTGTATCCAAGGATCGTTTCCAGAGCTGAGTTAGCAAAGGCGACTTTCCCCGCGGCCTTAACAACAAGGACGAGGTCGTGCGAATTTTCGACCAGCGTTCGCCAACGTTCCCGTGACGAGGCTAGTAGTGAATCACGTTCAGCAAGGCTGGTGACGGTGGAGTTTAAGACGAGGGCGAGTTCGCGTATTTCGCGTGGCCCGGTGACGTCAGCTCGTACTGCCAGGTTGCCGCTGCCGACGGCCTTCGCGGTTTCCCGCAAATGGGAGAGCGGGCGGACAACGGATCGCGATATCGCAAGCGCGGCCAGGATCACGAGCACGGCGGCCATGACCGTTGCCGAGATGAGAAGCCAGGTGACCGTGGTAGCCGTTCGTTGAGAGCGGGCGCTGGCCGCCGTGACTTCTGCTGTCGCCGAGTTGGTTATGCGGGTGAAGGCATCTGTGACTGACTGGGAGTCGGTGACGCCCTGGAGCAGGATTTGCCCAGCCGCGGTCTGATCGCCCCTGTTCGTTGCCTCCAGAACCAATTGCCGCGTGATCGTGGCTTGCTCGGCCTGGGCGCGGATGGCGTCGAGGTCAGCGACTTCGGCGGAGTCGTGGCCCAGCTCCAACGCTCGCGCAGCGTCGATGCTGGTGAGGACGCCAGCCTCGGTACCGTGGATCGCAGCTTCAAGTTCAGGCGAAGGTTGGACGATGAAACGGCCGGCGAGGGTGTCCGAGTAGAGCCAGGCAAGGGCGCCTTGCTGGACGGTGGTCACGATAGTTGAGGCACGTGTGCTGTCGCGGACGTCCTGGCTCTGGGCAGACGCTCGCCAGCCTGCGGCCAATACGATGGCGACGAGTGCCACGAGCAATACGCCAAGGACCGCGAGTATCCGTGCTCCCACGGTGTCCAGCGCTCTGGGGAACGGAAGTCGATTAGCCATCATAGGTTTGATGCACCACAGGGACACGTTGGACTAGCCAAGTGGCCAATCGCAGCGGCAGTCTTGGCTAAAGTTCCGGCGTTAGCCCGCCGGAACCGCGGTACGCTCCTCCTTCAGGAGAGCGGCGTAGCTGTCGGCCGGCATTGGCGCTGCCTGGAGGAAGCCCTGCATCTCGTCGCAGCGGTGCTTCTTCAAGAAGGCCAGCTGTCCTTCCGTCTCTATACCCTCAGCAGTGGCGCGGAGGCCAACGCTGTGCGCCATCGAGATGATGGCGGCGGTGGTGGCGGCGCTGTTCGGATTCGTGGTGACGTCTTCGGCGAACGACCGGTCTATCTTCACGGCGTTCAGCGGCAACTGCGTAAGCTGCGTCAGCGAGGAGTAGCCCGTCCCAAAGTCATCGATCGATATGTCCACGCCGCGCTCCTTCAGCGCGGCCAGCACATTGGCGACGCGCGGAACGTCCTGGAAGATCGCCGATTCTGTCGTCTCAACCCGGAGGTAGGTGGGATCTAACCGATGCTTCTGCAGCGCTCCGTCGATCGTCTCAATCAGGTTCCCGCGCAGCATCTGGCCGCCCGAGATGTTGAGGGACACCGGCACCGGATTGAGTCCAGCATCAAGCCAACCGCGCACCTGGCCGCAGGCGGAATTGATCACCCAGGCGCCAATCTCTTGAATCGCGCCGGAGCTTTCGGCAATCGGGATGAAGGTTCCCGGGCTAAGGAAACCGCGCTGCGGGTGCTGCCAGCGAATGAGTGCTTCCGTAGACAGCAGGCGGCGGTCGCGGACTGACACCACAGGCTGGTAGAACAGCTCGAATTGTGACCGCGCGGTCGCCACTTTGAGGTCAGCCTTCAGCCGCTGCCAGTCCAGCTGGTCCTCCCCGAGCGGATTCGCGTACTCCCAACTGTCGCCGCGCTCCGTTGCTCTTTGCATAGCGGACGCGGAGTTGCGAATCAGTTCCTCGGCAGTTGCGCCGTCCGCCGGCGAGTAAGCGATGCCAATGCTTGCAGACAGGTGAAGGTCCTTACCCTGCGCGCTGCGGGTGGAGCGAACAGTTGCGAGTATTCGCTCCGTCACCTCGATCAGGTGGCCTGGCGTCGCCACAGAAGGGAGCAGGATCGCGAACTCATCGCCGCCAAAGCGGGCGACGGTGTCGGTCTCCCGCAACACGCCTTTGATCTGGTCAGCCACACTTTGCAGGATGGCATCGCCCGCGGTTAGGCCAAGCGTCTCGTTGATGCGTTTGAAGTTGTCGATATCGAGTGAGAGGACGGCCGTCTGTTCGTTCCGCCGGCGACCGATCGAGAGCGCCATCTGGACGCGATCGTGAAATAGAGTCTGGTTCGGGAGGGCTGTGAGCCCATCGTGGTAGGCGAGATAGCGGATCCGCGCTTCGGATCGCCGGCGCTCTGTGATGTCGTGCGCCAGGATCAGGATCACCGTGCGCCCGTTTAGATCGATGAGCTTGCCGGAGATTGCTCCATAGACGATCTCACCTGAGCCCCGGCGGAGCGGTGCGTCAAAAGCTGTGACCGCAGGCGACCCAAGGAGCAATGAACTGAAGCGAAGACGGTCTTCGTCGTCTTCCCAGAGGTTCACCTCTGCGGAGCTACGCCCGATCACCTCGTGCCACTCTCGCCCGGTTAGCTCGAGGAAGGCGTCGTTTGCTGCCAGGTATGACCAGTCATCGAAGTCGATTATTGAGATGGCCGCCGGGCTTTCATGAAACGCCCGAGTGAGGAGACTCGAGTCTTCGATTGAGAGAGGGCCGGTTCTGTGTCCGCGGGTCTTTTGACGAATGGCCATATTTATCCACCTTTGGAAAACGACAAGCGTAGTTACCGTAGTGCGAGGGGGAGATGTCGCCAGACGCCCCCCGTTACACGCCTCACGGAGAAGGCCCTGTAACGGTTGCCGGCACAGTGGCATCAGCACGTCGCAATCACTCCGGACATAAGGCATAGCCGAGACGACGAACTGTCGCCGAGCTAGTAACGGGAAGGTGAAAGATGGAATCGAAGACGCTAAGACTGCTGATGATCGACGACAAAGCTGGCGACGTCGAAACCGTTCGAAGTACGCTTGGGCGCTACTCGCGGGCCAGCTTTGAGCTTGAGTCTCTTCCGGCGACCGAGACGGCCGTAACGAGGCTCATGAGCAACGGGTACGACCTCGTTCTCCTTGGCAACGACTTGCCCAGCGTCACCGGAACCGCCTTCCTGCGGATAATGCAGACGGTTGAAGGGATGCCTCCGGTGATCGGCCTCGTTTCGGAGGAGGACGAGCGCTCCGGTGAAGAATTGATAACCAACGGCGCCTACGACTACTTGCCGAGGCGCTCAATCGACTCCGCGACGTTTGGGCACACCATCCACAAGGCGATCGAGAAGTACAGCCTGGACCTACAGCTGGAGAACACCGAGCGCGTCATCTTCTCGATGGCGACGGCGCTCGAGGCAAAGGACTCTATCAGCGGCGAGCACCTGCAACGCATGACGCACTACGCGGTGCATCTTGGCAAGGCGCTTGGCCTGGACGACCACGACATCGAGTTGCTGCGCTACGGCGCCGTTCTGCACGACGTTGGCAAGCTGGCCATTAAGGACACGATTCTCACCAAGCCTGGATCGCTGAACGAGTACGAATGGGCGGAGATGCGGCAGCACCCGGTGGCCGGCGAGAAGATGTGCGCCCACCTGCGCTTCGCGCGCGAGGTGGGACCGATTATCCGCCACCATCACGAGCGCTGGGACGGCGGTGGCTAC
>JBDTOK010000048.1:0-14964 GCA_039933275.1 Chloroflexota bacterium
GTCGCGAGCATACCCCGCCGGCCGCGCCGTTAGCTAGCTCGCCGACGACCGCGCGCCGAAGTAGAAACCGATCACGTTTCCCAGCGCCGTCCCCCACCCACCGACCAGAATCTTCGTGAGGTCAGAGCTCGGGTCTCGCACCGTTAGAAACGCGGCGACCACGGCCGCGCCGATCACCACGATCAGCGACATCAACGCGCGCACGCTGCCGGTTGGCAGGCCCAGCGGTTCCCCTGTCATCGCACACCCCCTTCACTCACTTGCGACTGCTCTTCTTGCCAGCGTTGCCACTCCGCGTCCGGATCGTCGACGTCCAGCAGCGTCGCCGCCGTTCGCCGCGAGTGGATGCCCGACGCCACCAGCCGCGCCTCTTCGTCGACGAGACGTGTGCGGTCCTGAGGTAGGGCCGGCGGCCAGATCACGCGCGTGCGGTATGGCGCGAACGTCTCGCCGGTGTGCTGCTCCAGCAGGCGGAGGATCATCTCATTGCGGCGGCGGAACGCTGCGCCGCGGATCAGCCGCTTGCGGGCCACCTTCTTGATTAGCGGGTCGAGTTCCATCTGGAAGGCGATGCCGGACAGGCCGTGCGAATCGCCGAACGCGCTGCGCGGCACCTCCGCCAGGTCGTGCAGTATCTTCAGCACGAGGTTCGCGTACTCCACGTGCATCGTCGCACCGCCGCCCTGCAGCAGGTCCAGCAGGTAGGCGCGCGCCTTCT
Organism: Chloroflexota bacterium; assembly: GCA_039933275.1. Taxonomy (GTDB): domain Bacteria; phylum Chloroflexota; class Dehalococcoidia; order SM23-28-2; family RBG-16-64-32; genus DATKKM01. The sequence continues at coordinate 719 of JBDTOK010000048.1, forward strand.
CCGGGATCTCCCACACCGCGCCCGGCTGCACCGCGATGTCCTGCGCCTCCGTCACGTTCTCGAGCACGGCGATCGGGTTGCCAGACAGCTCGAGTATCGTCGATAGCTGCGAGACGGCGCGGTTCAGCTCGCGGAGCGGCTCTTTGATCGCCTCGAGATCGGACACGCCCCAGAAGCGCTTGGGCTCGCGCACGTTCGGGTAGATCACGAACGGCACGAAGCCGTACGGGTTCGCGTTCTCTTCGAGCAGGTTGCCGTCCAGCCACAACTCGAACGTCTCGTCCGTCCACGCTTCAACGATCGTGCGCTCCGCCGGCGCTGACCACGACTGCGGGCGCGCCGGCAGCGGCCCCAGCGTCGACTCTGCCTCCGCGCGCGACAGCGTGTACATGGAGGCGACCTTCCAGTAACGCGAGTGGTCGCCCGCGCACGGCCAGACGTAGAGGCCCTGCACGTCCGGCGCGCTCACTCGCACACGCTCTTCGGCGGCGTCCCACCACACTTTGTACGCGGCGTCGCCCAGCACCGAGCAATCGATCTCGTTGTCGAAGTCCAGGTGCTCCAGGCCGTTCGCTTCGTAGACCTCGCGGATCGCTCGCTCCGTCCGCCGCGCGCGTTCGACCGCTTCCGGTGAGTCGTCTTCTGGATCGGCGACGAAGCTGACGCCGGTCATCGTGTAAGAGGCCGTCTTCTCGATGACAGCGCGCGCGTAGTTCAGCGTCAGGCGGCGGTCACGCCGGCGGCGCCCCTCAGTCCACTGCTGGCCGTGGTAAAAGTCCAGGTTCTCGCGATAAAAGCGCAGCCGCTCCGAATCGAGCCGCGCCAGTTGCTGCGGCAGCGGTGATGCCGTCTCGACGGCAAGTGTTGTCCCCACGTCTTCCCCTCCTCCCGTCTCGGAGCCTCTCGCTCCGTCCCCTCTTCCCCCCTGAGATGCCGAACCGGAGCTCGAAAGGCCCCGGTCACGTTGTGCTCAACCGCTGGTACCCGGGGCCGAGGACTGGAGGCTATTCAGTCCCCGGTCCCGGAGCCAGCATGAAGCGCCCCGATGTTTACGGCGTGAAGTTGGCTATCGCCCAGATCGCCATGCCTGTCATGAGCACGTACCCCATTGCCTGGAGCGATGCTGTGAAGACGTTACGCACAGTGGGCCTCCTCTCTTGTCCGCAGGGCGGGTGCCTGCAGGGCGGGCTGTTGGTTGCGGATCGGTATTGGTGTCGTGTCGTAGTCGCGCCCGGACGGGCGCTGCGTGCGGGCGGGGATGCGCCTCGTGCCGATCACCCGGAACACCGTCCGGCGTGAGATCCCGAAGCGGCCGGCCAGTTCTTCCACGGCCATCCCCTTCAGCCGCAGCTGCACGATCTCCTGGTCGCGGCTCTCGTTGAGCAGCGCGCGCAGTCCGCCCGGCTCTTCGTAGCGGCAGCGGGGCAGCGGGCAGTTGAAGCACGACTGGCTGATGTTGCAGCCGTCATCACGGTAGCGTGTGTTCTCCGGCAGATTGTCGCCGCGCGAACGGAGCGCCGGGCGCCCGTCCGGTCGTCGCCGCATTATCGTCGGCGCCTCGAGCGTCATCACCGAGGTCTTTTCTGAAACGACTCCTGTTTGCATTGCCCAATCCTCCTTATGTTTCTCTTGCGTTTCAGTTGGTTGCTAGTACTGGCGTACGGCCCCGCGCGATGCTTGGCTGCGACACCGGATTGATTGCTGCGTAAGTGGCGAGCGCCAGGCTCACCAGGTAGTCGTCGTGGCCCTGCGCGGGATCGACGTAGAAGTTCATCTGCTGGCTCGGCCGGTACGCGATGCGCGCCAGCTCGACCTGCCGCCAGCATTCGGCGTACTCCGGTGAGCCGTCCGCTGCGTACATGCGAAGGCGTCCGCCGTTCACCGCCGCGATCAGCTCGTAGCCAACCGCAGACTTCGATTCAGATGTCAGCTTGAGCGCCTGCACGACGCCCGCGCCGAGCGTGCGCTCCAACAATCGCGCCATCGTCTCGCCGATGCCGGTCGCGTCAACGACGACGCGGCGCACCTGCCACACGCGTCCGAGCACGTCCACCAGCCGGGCGAAGAGCTCGTCGTGCGGGACATCGGTCAGCGCGATCTGCTCCACTACTTCGAGGCGCGAAGCCAGCAGCAGCGAATCAGACGCCGGCTCGATCACGCGCGCGATCGTCAGGACCGTCGCGTCGTGCGCTCGCACCGAATCGCCTTGCCCGCCGCCGATGTCCAGCCCCGCCACATACGTCTCGCCGGCGATCGGTCCGTGCTGGCGCGAGTGCGTGCCGCTCAACTGCGACTGTTGCGCCGAGCTGAACAGTCGTCCCGCGCCCGGCACAGGCTTGAGCGCGTACTGCGTGAGGAAGAGCGGGTGGCTCTCGCCCAGGCGCTGGCGTTCAGCTTCGACGAAGTGGGCGTACGTGGCGTTGTGAGGGGCGACCTCCTGCCAGTCCGCTGCGAAGTGCCGCTGGATGCCGTCGCGGCGTTGTAGCTCAATGTTGTGTTGTACGGCCCGCTCGAGCAGCGTCGACTCGTCCCACGGGGTGCCGTAGTAAACGATCGTCGCGCCTGTAGACGAAGCCATCGGGCGGAACTCGCGCTCGAACTTCTCGCGCTCCACGTTCTGCGCCTCGTCGATTTCCAGTAGCAGGCCGGCCGTATGACCGACCACGTTGGATGACGTCTCGGCGGAGAGGAACACCTCGCGCGCCTGGCCGATGCGGATCGTGCGGCCGGAGCGGCCCGTGATCGGCGCAATTTCGCCTTGCGCGGCCAGTATCCAGAGGCGGGACATGCTGATCTTGCCCTGCGGCTCAAACGTTGGCGCGGCCTTGATCGCATCGATCGCCGTCCGGGCGTTGCGCAGAAGGAGAAACAGCTCGACCTGCGCCGACAGCTCGTTCTTGCCAGACTGTCGCGCCATAACGACGGTAAGCGTCAGCCCGCGCTTGTTCAGAACCGAGTCGACGATCGCGCAGCCAGCGTCCGCCTGGTAGGGGCGGAGGGAGGAAAGGGGCGTCATCACTGCACCACCTTGAGCAGCAGCTGGGTGATAACGGCCCCGATCACCACAAAGATAAGTCCGTTGAGCCGAGTCTTGAGCTCGCCGATGTCTCGTTCCAGGCCCCGCACTCGCGTCTCCACGAAGACTCGAAAGCCCTCTGGCGACAGGTGCAGCTGCTCCTCGCGGACCCCGTCAGCCGGGGAGCGCCGGAAGCGCGAAATGGCTCGTTCTAGTGGTTGGCTCATACAGAACATCCGTGCGACAGAAGATAGAACGCGCGTGCTAAAACTGTCAATGGGTTATTGGTCAAGAACAGGACGTATGTTCGAAAAAGCGTATAATCTGTCGACCGGCAGGTACGGATGCGCATCGAACCCCCTACTGCCCGGCCGGCAGCAACTGGTCGCCGAGGCTGTTCAGCAGCGTCGTGATCTTGTCGGCGAGGTCCTTCCGCGCCCTGCGCGACAGCCGGTACTGCGTGGCGACGGCCTTCACCAGCATGTCGATCCCGTGCGTCACCAGCCGCAGGTCCGCCTCCTCCCGCATCGCGCTGAACAAGCGCACCCGCAGCACGGCGATCTCCTCGTCGAGGCCCTCCACCTCGAGCGCAGCCGGCAGACGCTTGCGTTCTTCTTCGGTGAGGGCGTTGGTGTAGAAGGAGCGGCGCTTGATCAGGCCCCTAACCACGGCGAGCCAGTCGCTTCTTCACGCGGCTCGGCGGCTCATCGGCGAGCAGCTCCACCAGTTCCTCGATCGCTTCCGGCGGAAAGATCTGCATCATCTGGTACGTCGTGTAGACGAGGAACACGGCCGCCGCATCCCAGTCCTCGCGCTCGATCGCCAGTTCGAAGGCCGACTTCTGGCGCTTCATCGGAACCAGGCTCCGCGCGCGATCAGCGCCGAAATGCCGGCTGACCCCGCGAGCGGCAGCACTCGCACCATCGCCCACCCCGCCGACGCCGCCACCGGCGCATCGTGCGATCCGCCGGCGCTCGCGATCAACGCCAGCGCCTCGATCATCGTCCCAAACGAGACGATCGTCAGCACAAACACGGCAACGCGCCGCGCGCGAGCATCGCCGCCAGACAGCAGCCGATCAAAGAAATACGCCGCGTTGAGCCCGGAGCAGACCGCCGTGCCTGCATCCAACGCCGCGGCCATCGTTCGCCACCCCATGCGCTACCTCCCCCACTAACCGAACCCTGTTGCCGGGGCTCCCACCCCGAACCCAACGCCCGCAAATCCACCGGCTTCAAGCGAAAGGAGCGTCAGTGTACGCCAGGGGGTGTGCTATCTCGAAGGGGCAAATGGCAGTGGCGGGAGAGAGCACCCAGAACCGGAAACCCTGGAACCGGGTGGGATGGTGTTCGGTGTGGCGAGGTTCTGGGTTCTAAGTTCTACGTTACCCCTCAGGCCCCAGTTGGCGGCCGCCGAGGCAGTGCAGGTGCAGGTGATCAACGGTCATGCCTGCCGCTGGGCCGACGTTGAACGCGAGACGGTAGCCGCTCTTGGCGACGCCCTCGTCCTTGGCGACCTTCGTTGCCGCCGTGAACATGCGGGCGATGAGCGGGCCGTGCTCGCCCTTGATCTGGCGCGCGTCATCGATGTGCTCTTTCGGGAGCACCATGAAGTGCACGGGCGCTCGCGGGTTGATGTCGAGAATAACGACGACGAGGTCGTCTTCGTAGAGGCGGTCCGCCTTCACCTTACGCTCGACGATTCCGCAGAAGATGCAATCGTCAGGCATGTGGCGATTGTATGCGATGCGATGCGCTGAGCGGAGTGTCGCGCTACGGCGCGACGGCGATGCTCGGGACAGGCGTGTCGGTGACCTGCGCCTGCACGACGGTGCCCGCGTCCGCGGTAGCCGTGGGCTGGACCTGGATCGCCACGGCGTCATCTTTGACCCAGGGCCGCCAGATGATGGCCGCGACGATCAGCGCCGCCGCCGAGACGAAAATTACGAGCAGCAGAATCGACGAGATCGTGATCCTTTGCTCACCTTTGAACGAGCCACCGTAATTCAACTGTTCCCCCAGCCTTTGATGGTTGCCGACGTATCATAGCGACTTATCCACTTATCCGCTCGACCCGGCAATCCAGATGAGATAACGAATTCGCTACGTTTTGGACACGGGTCGGGGGACGAGAACCTAGAACCCAGCGCCCAATGCGCTGAACAGCAACCAACCCGGTTCTCGGTTCTCAGGTTCCGGGTTCTAGCCCGGTCCAGCGGATGTAGCGCTCGGCGGAGAGGCGGACCGCTTCCTTGGCCCCCGACCGCACGACGCTGTCCCACCAGCCGCCGTACAGCCGGTCGAATTCGTACGGCTGGACGGCTGCTACGATCCCGCGGATGGCCGGTGGCGGCAGCGGGATGTAGTTGGGGTAGCTGCGCATGAACGTCACCCACTGGGTGTCCTGCGCAACCGAGATGCTGTCGCCGGTAAAGAGCGCTCCCCGGCCGTCGGCGCCGTCCGCCCAATGGAGCACCGCACTCCCGTCGAAGTGGCCGCCGACTTGCACCAGAGTCAGGCCCGGCCACGGCTCCAGCGTCCCGCTCCACCAGGCCACGGCCGGATCCGGCCGGACGAAGTGCTGGCGGTCCGCCTCCGGGATATAGATCGGGGCGTTGTTGAAGGCTTGGCTCCACTCAACGATTGATGCGTAGAAGTGCGGATGCGAGACGCCGAGCCCCTGGATGCCGCCCATCTCGTTGATAGCGGCGATGGTGACATCGTCGAGATAGGAGATGCAGTCCCAGAGGAAATTTCCGCCGTCCGTCCGCACCAGGCACGCGCGCTGGCCAATCCCAAACCGAGGCGCCGTGTGTATCGACTCCACGCCTGGGTCAGCGTTGCGGATGCGGTTCTCCCGGCCCTCCGCCGCCAGCTCCTCCATCGTCGTCCACTGCTGGCCGGACTGCGGGACGTACTGGCGCTCGTCGTCGCAGATGTGACAGATCACCGGCGGACGGGTGGTGTCAGGGTACTGCACGCCGCAAGTGCGGCAGATGTAAGCAGGCACGGGGGGAGTATCCAGTAGGGAGTAGCAAGTGGCAAGAAAGATGCCGCGCCAGTACTGGCTACTGGCTGCTGGTCAATAGCTACTAGCTAAAACACCGCTTCCAGCGCCAGCTGCAACCCCAGCCCACTTACGAACAGCAGACCAAAGCGCCGGTTGTGAATGAACGCGATCGCCACGAACCAGAGCGGCCAGCCGCGGTACCCCTTCGGTGCCTCCGCAGGCTTCGGCTTCGAGTAGAACTGGATGGTTGTCCAGAGTAGCGGCAGCGCGCCCACCACCAGCACCAGCGCCGGCATCTCCTGCCAGATCGCCAGCCCGGCTGTCGCCACGTACATCCCCACCGAGAGAACGATCGTCACGTAGCGCGACAGCTTCTCGCCGAGAACGATCGGCATCGTGCGGATGCCTTTGGCCTTGTCGAACGAAAGCTTGTCGAGGTGCTTGCCGAACAGGACGGTGGTGACGCCGAGGCCGTACGGAATCGAGGCGAGGATCACCCACCAGGGCAGCGTCTCGGCCATCACGTAGTATGCGCCGCCAATCATCAGCGGCCCCCATACGATGAAGACGGCGATCTCGCCCATCCCGAAGTACTTCAGTGGAATCGGACCGCCGGAGTAGAAGAGCAACACGAAGGCTCCGCCCAGCGCGAACGCCAGCACCCAGAGCCCGGCCGTCGCCGTCAGGTAGACGCCGATGATCGTTGCGAGGATCAGCAGTACGGCCGTGACGATCATGAACTCGCGGTAGGAGTTGCGTTCGTCCGTGAAGGGATGCGGGCCGTAGGTCGCCCGCGGGGAGTCAGGCGTATCGATGCCGTGGCGGAAGTCCCAGAAGTCGTTGACCAAGTTTGAGCCGGTGTGCGCAAGGATCAGCCCGGCCAGCACGAGCAGCAGCAGCGGCCAATCGAAGACGTCGTCGCGCGCCGCCAGCAACCCACCAATCACGGCCGATATCGCCGACATGACGACAACCGACACGCGGCCGAGGATCAGCCAGCGGCTAATCGGGTCGACTTCGGACGGGTTGACGCGGGGGATTGTGTAGAGGGCCTGGAGCCAGAGCCTGGGGCCGCTCAGGGGTTCTGTGACAGATGCCATTTGGCGGGCGCCTCCGGAGTATTTTCGCTTATCTCAATTGTAGCATCGCTTTGTGAAATACGGAACGAGCGACGGGGGAGGAAATGGGAAGTGGGAAATAGGGAGTCGCCGCGCCCACCTTGTCATCTCGGCCGGACCCGCAAAGCAGCCTTGCTGCGCCATCTACGCCTTGCCCACGTTCGACGCCTCTTCGCTGGACAACCAGAGGGGAGACCCGTCGAGGCGTCCCAGACAACAGGACGCTGTCCCAGGTGAGACGATGGGCCTCTCCGTTCACATTGGTCTGCGACTATGGCTTAGCGGGCGGAAGGCCTTGCAACGCACTCGGTTGAACTGAGGGCCGGTCGGGTGACACCTATCCCCCACTTCCTACTTCCCATTTCCTCCGTATAAACGAACGGGCGGCCCTCGAAAGGACCGCCCGTGTCGCCGCTTGGGGGCAAGCGTTTGGGGTGATTGGCTAGTCGGTGCAGTGTTTCGCGAACGTCCCGCGGAAGTTCAGGATGTCAGGCACACTGATCACCCCGTCCGCGTTCAAGTCGAAACGCTGGCTGTACACGCCGTCGTTCTGGTGATGCCCGAACTGCGGCGCGTAGGCGAGGACGTCCGGCACATTGACCAGCCCGTCGTCGTTGAAGTCGGTTGGCCAGGAGTCGATAGCCTCGTCGTTCGGTATCGTCGTCGCGGGGCAGAGCGCGCTCGGTTTCGTTCCGAGGAACACCTCTCGCACGTCGGTCCAGCCGTCACAGTCGGCGTCGGGCTGCTGTACCTGCCAGGGGTGATTCACACTGATACACGGATCGCAGGCGTCGCCGGTGCCGTCACCGTTGGAGTCGAGCTGATTCGCGTTCGCCGTCGTCGGGCAGTTGTCGGTTGCGTTCAGCACACCGTCTCCGTCGACGTCGTTGTCGCAGATGTCTCCGATGCCATCGTGGTCCTGGTCCGCCTGGTTGGCGTTGGCCTGCGTCTTGCAGTTATCGGCGCCGTCATTAATGCCATCGCCGTCAGTGTCGGCAGACGTCGCGCTGGTGCCCCAGTACGCTTCGGCCGCTGTGCCCAGTCCGTCGCTATCGAGGTCAACGGTGCAGCTCGAAGTGTCGGAGCGCGGGCCTTCATCGCCGGTCACGTTGAGCGCGTCCGGGTCGACGAGGTTCCAACCCATCGGGCTGCCCGGCTGGTGGCAAGACAGGAAGACCGTGTTGCCGGCCATGCCGTTGAAGTTCAGGTTAACGTGGTGCGGCGTGCAGTAACCGGTCGGCAGCGCCGGCGGGTCGTCGCTGTCCGGGTTGCCCCCGATGGCGCCGGGAGCGTCAGGGTTGAGAGCGTCGCCCGGGAACGGAACCACCACCCAGCCTGCGCCGGTGATCGCCTGGAAGATCGGGTTGGTCACCTTCCAGGTGAGGATGTTCATCGGGATCTGAAGGCCATGCGCGTTCAGCAGCACGATCGTGCGTGACCAGAGGGTGACGCCGGATGGCAGTGGCAGCGGTCCAGGTACGGAGAAGCTCGACTCAACAAGCGCGCGCTCTGCATTGAGGTCATTCGGCCACACGTTGGGGTTAGTGAGATCGGCGGTGTTGTTGGAGTCAGGCACGTTGCCCTGGATACCGCCCTCAATGCCCGGCGCGAAGTCGAACACGCCGTCAATCGAGCAGGGTATGCCCTGCGGCGAGAGGCCAGCGTCGGTGCGGATCGCGAAGTCCGCTTGCGCCGTGGGAGTGCCGTTCGGCACTTCAGTGTCATTGGCCCAGTCGAAGTCCGACGGGAGGAACGTAACGCCCACAGGGTTGAGGCGCGCCGTCGGCTGGCTTGGCGGTGAGCCACCTGGCAGGTCGATGCTGAGGCCCAGCTTCATCGAGCACGGCGCTTCGTTCAGCAGGTTAACGACGCACTCGTCGACAGGCGTGTTCGCTACGTCGGCGATTGTCATGTGGAACTGGCAATCGAGTTGCATTTGCAGGTTCGCCGGAACAGGCGTGCCTGTCGCGGTCAGCGACTGGATCAGCAGCAGGAGCTGTGGCGAGATGTTCTGGATGATGTTGCCCGCCGGGTGCGGGTCGGCGCCACAGGCGCCCACCTTTAGCGTGGAGACGCCGGAGCCGCTGTTGGTGTCGTTGCCCGGCGCGTCGGTGACGTGAATGTCTGTCGTGTCGACGCTGGCGGCGACGGAGAACGTGTGGTCGCCAGGGTTAGTGCAGATCACGGCCCATGTTGCGTTGACGATTTGCGTCGCGTTGGCGGCCGGCTGTGCGGTGAAGGAAACCGGGTTCGCTGAGTGTAATGCGCAGTCCGACGGAAGCGTCACTGTCGCTGTTCCCTCAACGTCGACTGGACCGGCCGGCCCGATGTTGTGCACCGGCAGACCCGCTACGACCGAGAACGTCATCCCTGCCATGGGCGTGGGCGTTGTCGAAGCGATGCCGGTGACCGTGATCGGCTGCAGCTGGATGTCGGCCACCGCCAGCACCGCCGCTGTGGAGTTGCCGGAGGTCACCTGGTTGTTGGAGAAGTTGCTCTCGTTAATCGCTGGGTCGTTCAGTGTCACGCCAACGATACTGTTAAACGTATGGAAGGACGGGGCCGAGCACGTCACGCTAAACGTCTGAGCTGGCAGGGTGATCGGCGTGCCCACTGCAACCGAATTGCCGGGGAGAGAGCGCGCGTTACCGCCCGCTGCCGTGCAGTCAGGTGGTGTGCCCAGCGTGACCTTGGCGCTGGTGAGGGCGGGGCTCGTGGGGCCAAGGTTTGAGATCGTCCCACCCGCGACTACGTTGAACGCCTGGCCGAGTGCGACGCTCGGCGGCGCGGAGACGGTTGCTGAAGTCGCTTCTACATCCGTATTAGCGGAACACGGTTGACCGACAGCCACCGTTGCGCCGGAGAGGTGGTGGACGTTGTACGCGTTGGTGTCCAGGTCGATGATGTCGGGAATGCCATCGCCGCCGTTGTTGTCACCCGGCGTCAGCGTAGTGACGCCGATGCCGACCGCTTCCAGCGTTACGCGGATGATCACGCCTTCGCCGGACTCGGCCACACCGCTCAGGTCGGCGATGGAGAAGAAGAAGTCGCCATCCGTGTCGGGCGGCACGTCGCTGAACGAGAAGGCGTTGATCTGCCCCGAAGCCATCAGGAAGTTGTAGTCCAGCGCCGTGACCTTGACGATCGATGGGTCGTATAGCAGGTCACCTTGCACGCCGGCAACACCCGCATCCGGTATCTGGTCTACGACCAGGTCTACGTTTAGCGTGCCGCCGACAGACGCAATCGAGCCGCAGGGATCGATCGGGCCGAGAGACGTCGCGGTGTTGCCGGTGATGTCGGCGTCAATCGAAACGATGTCGATGTCCGGGTCACCGGGGTCGTGGTGGGCCTGGGCGGATCCACCGAAAGCAATCAGCCCCAGCGCCGTGACGGCGACCAGACCGAGCAGTACCGAGAAGATGAGGCGAGGCGCGAACCGCATGTGGACCCCCAAAGCTGAATAGAAAGACGTTTTCTTCATCGAACCTAGCCCTGTATCGCCACGCCTTCAATAAACGAAATAGACCTAGGGCATAACACCTATGTCTAAACTCGCGAAGTCTTGCGTCGAACGGGCGACCTTTCGGTCACGGCCATGGCGCTGTGCAAGGTTTACTCGGTGGCCGAAAGCGAGATTTCGTGTATCCGCCGCTCCTGCGCCGTGTCCGCAAAGACGCGCGTGCAGCGAACAAACCTTCATCGCCCCGATATCAGTCCACCAAACGGCAGATATCGCCCTCCAAATCACGTTAGAGGCAAGGTAGGGCAGTCTGAGACCGATACGCTGCTGTAACACGCTTTTCCTTGCTTGGTTACAGGTTATGTGGTGAATTATGTTCACCAGCCATTAACTTATATGGGAGAGAAGGGCGGCCAGCTATGAGCCAATTCCACGGACGACGCAATAACTCCGGCGATTGGGAGTGGGAGGGCGAAGCAACGTCGAAGCTGCGCGTGTTCAGCGTGCCGCTGCTGATCGGCGCTATCCTCGCCTTCGTGGCGCTCGGGTACGTATTCGCCGGCAACGGCTGGTCGTTTACGCCGGTCTCCCCCAACTCCTGTTCCTCAGCCGCGCCGCAGGGTGCTGGCACTTCGCACGCGCAGACGTGCAACACCTGCGCCGGCACAGACAACGTGAGCGCACAGAACGAGGACTGCCACACCTGCTCGCCGCGCGAAGACAGTGCGAACAGCACGCAGCCACAGTGGTTCGACCTGCCGACGTGCACACCGACTCCGTCACCGACGGACACGCCGGAGCCGGAGTGCCAGCCTTCGACTAACGATCCGGCAGCGGCGCAGCCACAGTGGTGGGACGCACCAACCTGCACGCCGGTGCCGACTGACACACCTTCGCCGACACCGACACCGCCAGCCACGCGAACGCCGGGGCCGACTTGCCCGGGCGGCGAAGTAGACGACAGCGGCGAGTGCCACACTTGCTCACCGCGCGAAGATAGCTCCGACAGCGCACAGCCGCAGTGGTTCGACCTGCCGACATGCACGCCTGCACCGACCGACACGCCGGCGCCGACGGACACTCCGGCGCCAACGCCGACGCCTGTGCCGACATGTCCGGGTGGCGAAGTGGACGACAACGGCGAGTGCCACACTTGCTCACCTCGTGAAGACAGCGCTGACGCAGCTCAGCCGCAGTGGTTCGACCTGCCGACGTGCACGCCTGCACCAACACCGACGCCAACCGAGCCGCCAACGCCGACACCAACAGAGCCAGCGACTCCTGCACCGACGCCGACTCCGGCGCCGGCAACTCAGACGCCCTCGCCGACCTGTCCGGGTGGCGAAGTAGATGACAACGGCGAGTGCCACACGTGCTCACCTCGCGAAGATGGTGCGGATGTGGCGCAGCCGCAGTGGTTCGACCTGCCTACATGCACGCCGGCGCCGACACCGCCGCCCGACACGGACATCACGCTGGTCAAGACCGACGATCCGGACCCGGTGGAGCGCGGCGCAACGCTGACCTACACGATCACCGTAAACAACGTGAGCAGCGTCGACGCGGAGAACGTCGTCGTCACTGACACGCCGCCGGACGCAGTCGACTTTGTCTCCGCTACACCGAGCCAGGGAAGCTGCACCGGCATGGTCTGCAGCCTAGGCACGCTGGAAGCAGGCAAGGCCGCGCTAATCCAGGTTGTCGTGACGGTGAAGGCCGACGCGCCGGACACGTTCACGAACATGGCCTGCGCGGCGACCAGCACCAAAGACAAGAACATGGACAACAACTGCGACACAGAGGACACCCACGTCTCCGGCGTCACACCAACCTCGCTGCCCGCGACGTCAACGCCACGCGCAATGCCAAACACGGGTGGCCTCCCCGCCGACGGCGGCTCCAGCGACTGGATGCTCATCCTGAGCGTCGGCCTGGGCACGCTGGCCATGGGCGCTGCAGTGGTGGGCCTGGCCCGCCGCAAGGCCCGCACCTCAACGATGGAGTGGTAGCGAAAATGTAGCGACTCGCAAAGGGCGGGCCGCGAGGCCCCGCCCTTCTTGTTTGTGCTGCGTTGGACGCTCGTCACGCCGTAGGGGCGCAGCACGTCGGAAGAGGTACGGCATACCTTCGATGTCTGGGATCGCCAATCGAGACGAGGTTCTGCTCGCAAACGTGCTGCGCCCCTACGGACAGCGACAGCGCGCCTTCCTACCTCTCGCGCTCCTCCAACAACTGATCCACGTACCGCGCGATGATGTCGCTCTCAAGGTTCACGCTGTCGCCTGGCTTCTTGCTCGTGTGGTTCGTGTGCGCTTGCGTGTACTGCACCAGCGACACCGTCAGTGACTCGCTGTCCTTCGCGATCACCGTTAGCGATGCGCCATCGATCGTAATCGGGCCTTTGACGATCGTGTGGCGCAGGATGTCGGCCGGAGCCTTGTAACGCGCGAGGATAGCGTCTTCCTCCGGCGTCAGCGACATCAGCTCGCCGGTCGCCTCCACGACGCCGCGCACGATATGGCCGGACAGCCGCGTCGTCGGCGTGACGGAGCGTTCGAGGTTGACCGAATCGCTCGCCCTCAGCTCAGCCAGGTTGGAGCGGCGGTAGGTTTCCGGCATGCAGTGGAACGTCATGCTCGATGCGTCCATCTCCGTCACCGTGAGGTCGACGCCGTTTACCGCAATCGAATCGCCAAGACCTGTGCCCTCCATGATCACCTTTGCTTCGATGACCAGCCTGCCATGATCGGCGCTGCGCACCGTGCCGACTTCTTCGATGATCCCGCTGAACACTACTGCGTCGCTCCGTTGTTGAAGAAGCCGGGGCACGCTTGCACGCCCGGCTCGCCCGTCAGCACGTACTGAACGCAACTGCCGACGGCCGCGTCGCTGAAGCTGACCGTCGCGCCGCCCTGCAGAAAGCTCGACTGCTGCACTGCGAAGAGTCCAGCCAGCCGCTTGATCGCTTGCTGCGAGGCGTCGTTGCCGTCGAGGCCCTGTAGCCCGCGCTCGCCTTGCACGCCCTGGATGCCCTGCACACCTTGCACGCCCTGCTGTCCCTGCGGTCCTTCGCCGGCGATGGCGATCACGGCGTAAGCAGAACCCGCCGTCGCCACGCAGGCGAGGACGATGAAAAACACTGCTAGTGCAGCGAACTGTGTCATGGTCATGTCGATCACTCCCTTGGTGTCCTTGTGAGGTCGAGGCGGCTTCCCACCGAGCTTGCGGCGCCCATCACCCCAACCGATGTCGTCGGGGTGATAGTGCTGGTCCAGGTGCTCGAAGTAGGTGGGCCTCAAGCGCTTCTTCATAGCCAAGCGAGTATGGCGCAGCGCCCAGATATCAGCAATCAGGCGTCAGACGGAGGGGGTGACAGCAAACACCCGAACGGGCTCCACGATTCCAAGAACGATAGTCTATTGCGTCAAACTTATGCCCAACACGTGCACAGGCTCCGGGATGCAGTCCTACGCCGCCGTAGCCGCCGTAACCGGCGTCAGCACCACCAGCGGTATCTCACGGCGATCGCCGAGGTTGCGCTCGTACGTCTCGTAGCGGTCATAGTTCTGCTTCACGAATGACCACAGGCGCTCGCGTTCGTCACCGGCGGCGACATGCGCCGTCGCGTCGATCTCCCGCC
>JBDTOK010000049.1:0-14925 GCA_039933275.1 Chloroflexota bacterium
ACTGGCGGCATATCAGCGAATCGATCTCGCGGCTGGTGATGGGGTGGGATGAGGAGGAGGCGTCGCGGGTCGTCTCGAACCTGCTGCGGGACTCGATTGAGCTGGATCGATTTCGCGAGTACTGGGCGGCGTGCACGAAGTGGGACGTCACGGAGTTGCTGCCGCGCGTGACGACGCCGACGCTGATCACCGGCTACAAGGGTCATCCGGTGTTCGGCGAAGAGAACGCGCGGCAAATCGCCGGCGTGATGCCGGACTGCCGGGTGGAGCTGATTGAAGGTGCGACGTCGCAGGAGCGCGGGCTAAAGCACAACCTTGCGGTTGGGCGGTTTCTGCGATTGGGGATGCCTCGCCCCGAGCCGCAGCAGTTGAGCGAGCAGGCAACGGGTGGCTTGCGGGCGATTCTGTTCACCGATCTTGTTGGGCACACGGAGATGATGCAGCGCCTGGGCGACGAGCGCGGGCGGGAGTTGCTGCGCGAACATGAGCGGATCACTCGCAAGCTGATCAGGGAGCACGACGGCAACGAGGTCAAGACGGACGGCGACAGCTTTATGATCTCCTTCGCGTCGGTGACCTCTGCGGTTGAGTGCGCGATCGCGTTGCAACGCGCTCTTGCGGCGCACAACGCAACTGGTGCTGAGCCGCTGGTTGTGCGCGTCGGGCTGAACGCGGGCGAGCCGATCGAAGAGGACGGCGATTTGTTTGGGTCGACGGTGATCCTGGCGGCGCGGATTGCGGCGAAGGCGGAGGCGGGCGAGATATTAGTGGCGAATGCTGTGCGGGAGTTGTCGACGGGCAAGGGGTTTTTGTTTGCGGACCGCGGGGATTTCGCAGCGAAGGGGTTCGAGGAGCCGGTGCGGCTGTATGAGGTGCGCTGGAGGGACTAGTCGTGGTCGGAGCCCCTTCGACTTGCGCTGCGCTACGGGCAGCTCAGGATAAGCTCCCGTTTAGTCGCGGTCTGAACGGGACCACCAGTAGCCGAGTGCCGCCATGAGACTGGCGGATATGACGATGGCGGGTACTGCGTAAATGAACCAGCCGAGGCTGGGGGTTACTCCTAGTAGCATTCTTCGGTTATTCGAGCATTGTGGGTTGGGGGGGTCAAGCGTGGGCTTGCCGCCGGACTAGCGGCGCTTAGCGACTGGGACTGGTTCCGCCCTCATCGGCAAAGCATGCCTCGGCGCGTTAAGAAAGTGTAAAGCCCGGGGCTAACTTACGCGGCGACGAACTTATAGCCGACGCCACGCTCACTCACGATACGACCCACCATTTCGGGGTCACCTTCGAGCTTTTGGCGCAATCTGCGGACGTATACCTTCAGATAGTCGATCTCGTCCGTGTACTCTCGGCCCCAGACCTTCGCCAGAAGCGTCTGGTGAGGCAGGACGCGCCCTGCATTGCGGCTCAAGTGGAACAAAAGCGAGTATTCCGTCGGCGTCAGGCGCACAAGCTCGCCAGCGACCGTTACGGTCCGGCTGGCGTAGTCAATCCGCAGGTTCCCTGACTCGAAAACCTCTCCGACGGAAGGCATCTGATTCTGGTAGCGGCGCACGACAGCGCGTACTCGAGCCAGCAGCTCCAGGTGGCTGAATGGCTTCGTGATGTAATCATCGGCGCCCATCTCCAGGCCGCGGACCTTGTCCACTTCAGAGTCGCGGGCGCTGAGCATAACGATCGGGACGTCGCAGATGGCCCGGATCTCCTGGCAGAGGTGGAAGCCATCCATGCCCGGCAGGTTTATGTCTAGAAGGATGAAGTCCGGCCGGTCCTGCTCGATCAGCCGAAGCGCCTCTTCGCCCGTAGAAGCCTCCGTGACCTCGGCTTCGGGCCAGCGCAGGCTAAAGCAGAGGTTCACCACCTCTACGACATCGGGCTCATCGTCTACAACAAGAATCTTCATCCGGTTCCTTAACCCCTACCCACCTGCGTACTTGGCAGGTTCCAGAAGTTAAGATTGGCCGGAGCGCCCTACCGTTACATTCTGGTTGATGCACCGTGAACAGTCAGCGAAATGTAAACGATCGGTAAAGGTCGGACCGAGACCGATGAGTGGATAAGTGGATAACCATCGCGGCTCTACGTTTGAGTTATCCACATCACGCGAATCGGACGCCTAGTCGACGCGGACTTTGAGATTGTCCGACAGCTCCCGGAAGTGCTCCACCCACATCACGGCGTCCACTTCGTCCTTGGCCGCGCGCTTTGCGTAGTCCGGGTAGCGCTCTTGCAGCACCTTCCAGAAGCGGTTCTGCACCTCCGCCAGGTCTACGGTGAACGGCAGCACCTTCACGCAGTGCGACGATTCTTCGAGCGCCCGCAACGCCTCGGCTGAGTCCGGGTGCGCCTCGAAGTCCGCGGCCAGCTTCTCCAGCGTCGTCTTGGCGGCGAAGGCGAGGCCCTCGTCGTCCAGATTGATCTTCCAGGCGCGCGAGTCTTCCAGGTACTCGCCCAGGCGCTGGGAGTTGATCGGCGCCTCTTCCAGCGCTCGCCGGATGTTCGAGTTGATAACAAGACCGGCGGCGGACTGGAACGAGGCCGGCATCGGCACGCCAATGTCCATCAGGTAGCGCATCAGAGGCGCGTGGTGCTCGAAGATGGCGCGGTAGGAGGCCTCTGCCTCGCCGACGGTCGTCCCGAGGACGAAGCGCAGCACCTTCCGCTGCTCGTCCTTGAACAGCGTCCGGAGAGAGTACGTGAGGTCGCCGAAGTGGCGGTCAAGCAGGCGGATGGTCTCGGGCAGGTCGGCCTCCCTGAAGGCGGCGAACGCCTCCGCCTTCATCTGCTCATAGCTATCCTCACCCTGGAAACTACGCACGCCGGCCGTGATGTTGTGGTCCCCGAAGTGCAGCACCCCGAAACTTGTCTCCTGCGCCTCCAGGGTGATCACAGACCTAACCTCAGCACGTCCAACGGCGATCTGGGCTTGTCCCTCCGCCTGCCGCTGATACTCCAGTTGCTGGACGTCGTAGCAGTAGACGCGCGCTTCCTCCGGGTAGTTCTCGAACAGCGAACTCACAGCGTAATGGGCGGCCACCTTGGCCAGATCGACGGCCGCCGGCAGGACCGCCTGCTCGTAGATGGCCCGGCCGTCGCCCTTCTCCAGGATGTTGCTCTTGGCCTGCGCGAGGATGTCCAGGAACTGCCCCTCGATCTTGTCGTCCCCGAAGAGCTTCTGGGCTAGCTGGATCACCCGCCCGGCGTACTGGATCGTCTGGGTGGCCTCAATCCCCGAGATATCGTCGAAGAACCAGCCACAGCTCGTGTACATGAGGAGCTCGTGGCGCTGCATCTCCAGCAGCTCCAGGGCAGTCGTCACCTGCGTGGCGTCCAGCTTATCGGTGCCATGGTTGCTCAGAAAGGCGCTGAGGTTGGCATCGCTGCGGTCCAGGATCACGTCGATGTAGTCGTCCCGGGCCTGCCAGGGGTCCGTGAACAGCACAGCGGCCCGCTTCTCATATAAAGGAGTGATGCAGTCTCGCAGCCAGTCGAATGCCTGGCGCAGCGGCGCTCGCCAGGCCTGGTTCCAGCCGGGGTTACCGCCGGAGTTGCACCCGCAGTCGGCGCGCCAGCGCTCTACCCCGTGCTCGCAGCTCCAGGATGTGTTCTCGGCGATCTCCACCTGCCACTCCGGCGGGTAGCGGTCGAGGTACTCGGCGTAGTTGGTGAGCGTCGCTTCCTGGCCGTGCTCGATGTCGTCGAGCGCATAGGCCAGCGCCATGTCTCCGAAACGGTGGTGGTGGCCGTACGTCTCGCCGTCCGTGGCGACGTGCACCATCTGCGGCCACGAGCGCTGGTCCGAGAGTGCTCCGAGCAGGCGCTTCGCCAACGCGTCCCCACTATCGAGTAGGTTCTCGAAGGCGACGGCGCGGGAGATTGGCCCGTCGTAAAACCAGATGCTCATCCGTCGCCCAGACGGCAGGACGACGAAGTACGGGCGGCTCGGGTCGATCTGCTCGCCGGAAACGTCGGTCCAGTTGCGGCTGGTCTTGCCCTTGATACGAGAGGCTTGCCTGGGAGCGAGGATCGTGTACTGGACCCCGGCCTCGCTCATCAGGTCCAGCGATTCCAGGTCAACGGCCGTCTCCGGCAGCCACATCCCGACCGGCGCCCGCCCGAAGCGGTGCTGGAAGTCGCGCACGCCCCAGGTGACCTGCGTCCGCTTATCGCGCGTGTTGGCGAGCGGCATGATGATGTGGTTATACCCCTGCGCCATTGCTGAGCCATGCCCACTGAACCTCGCGGCGCTTTCCTTGTCGCCGGTGATGACCTGGTCGTAGACCTCCGGCTCTTCGTCCTCCAGCCACTTCAGCAGCGTCGGCCCGAAGTTGAAGCTGATGCGGGCGTAGTTGTTGGCGATCTGTCTGATCCGCCCATCGTCGTCCAGGATGCGGGAATGGCCGTTCGGGCCGTAGCACTCCGCCGTGATGCGCTCGTTCCAGTCGTGGTAGGGGTAAGCGGAGTCCTGCAGCTCAATCGCCTCGAGCCAGGGGTTCTCGCGCGGGGGCTGGTAGAAGTGGCCGTGGACGCAGACGTAGCGGGGCGGCTGCTCATCAGTCATGGTTTCAGGTTAACCTATCGGGCGGCCTGGCTCACAATGAACGGATTACGCGCTCAGTCGCCTTAACCTTTTGCCCGGCTCGGAGGGTTTTTGCAAAACGAACTTCGTCGCTACCTCTCGTGCTTGAGCACTACGGCGGCCAGCGGCGGGAGCGTCAGGTTCACGCTGTACGGGCGCCCGTGGAACGGGATCGGGGCGGTGTTCACGCCGCCCATGTTTCCCACACCGCTGCCCCCGTACTCCGTCGCGTCCGAGTTCAGAACTTCCTGCCAGTAACCGGCCTCCGGCACGCCGACGCGGTAGTTGTAGCGCACGATCGGCGTAAAGTTGATCGCGACGAGGATGTCGGCAGTGTCTCGCCCGCGGCGCATGTATGTGAGGCAGCTGTCGTCGCTGTCGTTCGCATCCACCCACTCGAAGCCGGCGGGATCCGTATCGAGCTCGTACAGCGCCGGTTCTGACGCGTACAACCGATTCACGTCGGCGGAAAAGCGCTGGATGGACGCGTGGAACTCGTGCTGCGTGGCGTCCCAGTCGATGCTCGACTCGTGGTTCCACTCGCGCCACTGCCCGAACTCGCCGCCCATGAACATCAGCTTCTTGCCCGGCTGCGTGTACATGTAAGCGAAGAGCGCCCTCAGGTTCGCCGCCTTCTGCCAGTCGTCACCCGGCATCTTGCTGATCAGCGAGCCCTTGAGGTGGACGACTTCATCGTGCGATAGCGGCAGCATGAAGTTCTCCGTAAAGGCATAGAGCATGCGAAAGGTCAGGCGGTAGTGGTGGAAGCGCCGGTAGACCGGGTCCTTCGACATGTAGTCGAGCGTGTCGTGCATCCAGCCCATGTCCCACTTCAACCCGAAGCCCAGCCCGCCCAGGTACGTCGGGCGCGAGACCATCGGCCACGACGTCGACTCTTCCGCGATCGTCTGTGCGCCGGGGATGCGGCCGTACACATCGGTGTTCAGTCGGCGCAGGAAATCGATCGCTTCGAGGTTCTCGTTGCCGCCGTAGCGGTTCGGGATCCACTCGCCCTTCTTGCGCGAGTAGTCCAGGTACAGCATCGAGGCGACGGCGTCGACGCGAAGGCCGTCGGCGTGGAAGTAGTCCAGCCAGAACATCGCGCTGGACAGCAAGAAGGAGCGTACTTCGTTGCGCCCGTAGTTGAAGATGTAACTCTTCCAGTCCGGGTGGAAGCCCTGGCGGGGATCGGCGTGCTCGTACAGGTGCGTGCCGTCGAAGTAGGCCAGGCCGTGCTCATCCGACGGGAAGTGTGACGGCACCCAGTCCAGGATGACGCCGATGCCTTTGTTGTGGAGATAATCGACCAGGTACGCGAACTGCTGCGGCGTACCATAGCGGCTCGTCGGCGCGAAGTAGCCGGTGGTCTGGTAGCCCCACGAGCCGTAGAACGGGTGCTCCATCACCGGCAAGAACTCGACGTGGGTGTAGCCCATTTGCTTGACGTAGTCCGCCAGTTGTGGCGCGAGCTCCTGGTACGACATCCAGCGATTGTTGTCCTCCGGCACCCGCCGCCACGATCCGATGTGCATCTCGTAGACGGACATTGGCTTGTCCAGCGCCTGCTGCTGCGCGCGCGAGGCCAGCCAGTCCGAATCGGACCACGCGATCTCGCGCGGCCAGACGATCGAGGCTGTCGCCGGCGGGTTCTCCGAGTGGTTGGCGAACGGGTCCGCCTTCTCGACAGAGTAGCCGCCGACAGTCGACTCGACCCAGTACTTGTACTTTGTGCCCTGCCCGATGCCGGCGACGAAGCCCTCCCAGATGCCGGCGTTGCCGCGCGCACGCAACGGATGCGACGTGCGGTTCCAACCGTTGAAGTCGCCGAGCACGTTCACGACCTTCGCGTTGGGCGCCCACACCGCGAAGTAGACGCCCGCCACGCCATCGTGCGTGAGCATGTGCGAACCCAGCTTTTCATACAGCCGCAGGTGGCTGCCCTCGTTGAAGAGGAACAGGTCGTCGTCTGTTAGTAGCGAGAAGTCGTAGCGCATGTTTCCTTCAACTGTCTTTGTTCCGCCACCAATATCTCTCATTGCACTCACTTCCTTTTGCTCGCGACGCGACGTCCGCGCGCAAGGTCCAACGCGCGCAGTGTGTCCGTCACCTGGGGCAGCGTTTTCATCTCTTCCAGCGTATATCGCGCTTTGCGGCGCCAGTTCACGCGCTCTTCGGTCGTGCCCGGTACGTTCTGTGGCAACGTCTCGCACCAGAGGTCTTCCAGATTCGTGAGGACGACGTGCGCCTTCGTTTCGCCCAGCGCCAGCAACGCCGCGCGCAGCACTTCTTCCAGCGTCGGCACTTTGCGCCCTAGAAGCTTGCGTCTCCGCAACTCGCGCACAACCGCCGCGCGAGTCTTCGCCATCCGCTCGCGTTCTGCGCTCGCCTGCTCTCCGCTGAGCAGACCGAGATCGAGGCGGTCTTCTGTGTCCAGGCTCTGCCAGTACGCTGCGAACGGTGGCATGTCGTGCGTGTTCATCGCAGCCACTGATAGCGGTCGCGGCTCTGGCAGCGGATCTTCCCAGCCGGGCGCGGCTTCGTACTGGACGACGTAGGTGCGATGCACAGCGTGTCGCGTCATCGCGGTGTGCACGTACGGCGGCACGGTTCCGAGGTCTTCGCCGACGATGATAGCTTTGTGCCGGTGCGATTCCAGCGAGAGGATGGCGTACATCTCGTCTGCGGGAAAGCGCACATACACGCCGTGGCGCGCGTCCATGCCGCGCGGGACGCAGTACAGGTGGTGCAGCCCCATCACGTGGTCCATGCGCAAAACGCGACCGTACCGCAGCAAGTTCCCAACGATCGCGCGATAGTAGCGGTAGCCGGAACGGCGCATGTTCTCTGGGTGCATGGGCGGGAAGCCCCAGTCCTGGCCCAGCGTGAAGAACGTATCCGGCGGCGCGCCACCGTTCATCTGCATCGCGAACTCGTCGCGCTCACGCCAGACGTCGTAGCCGTCGCTGTGCACCCCGAGCGGCAGGTCGAAGTAGAGCCGCACGCCGTCAGCGTCGGCGTTCTTCTGCAGCGCGGCGAGCTGCTCATGCGCGAGAAACTGCACGTAGAGGTGGTAGCGCCGCGAAGCATCGTCGTAGTCGCGATCACTGATCTGGCCGTCGCGCAGACGTTCGGGCCAGCTCTGCCATGACTCGCGCCGCCGCTCCACCACCGCGCGAAAGCGAGCGTAGTCTTCGACAGCCGGACGTTCGCGCACGAACTTGCGCAGCGCTTTCATCCGCTCAGGCGAATCAAAGCAAGCTTTCGCTAGCGGCTCGAGGACGCGTCGCTTGAGCGCCATACCCTTCTTGTAGTCGACGGTCTTCTCGCGTCGCAGCGTCTCAACGTCCCGCCGAAACGCAGCGGATGCAACGATCCGCTGTGCCTCCCGCGACGACGCCAGGTCAGGCGATGCGCTCACGTCGAGATAGAACTCGTTCCAGAACAAGCGGCTGGCCGGCGAGTACGGGCTCGGCACGAAGGGCTGGTCCAGGAACTGCGCGAACAGGGGCAACGTCGACACCGTCTCGCCGCCAAGTTCGGCCGTCCACGCGGCCAGCGACGCCAGATCGCTGAAGTCGCCGCTGCCCCAGCTCCGCTCGCTTTGCAGTGCGTACAGCGGCAGGAACACCCCCCAGGCGGGCTCGCCTTCGCCGGCGTAGCACTTCGTCGGCGCGGAGATTACCAGCGCTTCCGCTGTCCGACGGCCAAGGCGCACCGAGAGACGATGATAGGCCTCCGGCAGACGCTTCGGCTTCAAGACGAGCGTACGAGCAACGTAATAATCGCCGGCGATCTCCGCACGATCAGTCACGCGCAGTCGCGAGATGTCCGCGTTCCAGCGTGTCGTCTCACCCGTCTCCAACATCATCTCTATGTGCAGCGTGCCCTTTGCGCTCACGGGCAGTCGCACTTCAATCGCAGGAGCGACGCCGTCCCACGCAACCGCCACCGGCTCGATCATCTGCAACCACAACTCACGTTGTCGTTCGACGACTGCGTTCGCGACATCGCCCTCAGCAGTGATCGGCGCGCCGAGTGCCTTCAGCGCGGCCAGCACGCCCTCGCTTGAGGCGAACCGCCGCTCATGCGCGGCGTCGACGTACGACAACTCGACGCCGTAAAGGTTGGCGAGTTTGCGCAGCGCGGACGAGGGAGACGAGGCTTCCGCCACGATCACTCCTCACCCTCCAGCATCTGCAATATGCCGGCCAGCGGAATGCGTACCCAGTCCGGGCGGTTGTTCAGCTCGTAGCCGATTTCGTAGAGTGCCTTCTCCAGCACGAACGCATCGAGCAGCACTTCGATCTCTTCCGGTGTTTGCGGTAGGATATTCGATTCCTTCGTCGTCCCCAGGTAACCGCGAAGGTACGCGGCCGACGCATTCGTATACCAGTAGCGCGCCCAGCCATCGACGCGATCACGTTGATCCGGCCGCACGAAACCGAGCGACGCCTGCGAATGCATCGCCGAATACGACGCGTAGTGAAACGACCGCAGCATCCCGGCAACGTCTCGCAGCGGCGAGCGCTTCAGGCGGCGCTCGCTGAGCGGCCGCGCTGGCTCCCCCTCAAAGTCGATGATCACAAAGTCTTTGCCGGTGTAAAGCAACTGCCCGAGGTGAAAGTCGCCGTGCGTGCGGATGCGCATCCCGCTGAGCTTACTGTCGATCACGGTGTGGAAGCGCTTCATCACCGTCTTCTCGGCGGTGATCACGGCTTCGGCGTCCGCGCGCTCGTCTTCCGGCAGATCGCGAAGCTTCTTTTTGAGCAGTGGGTACACGGACGCCACAAGACCGCGCAGGCTCTGGTACAACGACCGCTGGTAGAACGGCGTCATCGCCTCCGGCGCAAAGGCTGGGTCGTCGGGCGCTGATGCAAGCGCGGAATGCAGCTCGCCGGTGCGCCGGCCCATCATCTCCGCCGCCTGGATGTACGCGCCCATCATGTCGGACGCCAGCTCCGGCACGGGCTGCGAGGCCAGCGCCAGCGGCTTGCCTTCGACTTCCGGTGCCTCCGTGTCGCTCATCTTTTCAGAGAGCACGCGCTCCATGTACGTCGACAGCGCATCGACCGTGTAGCTCCAGGCGCTGCCTTCGTTGTGTACGTGGTCCTGCATAATCGCCAGCGTCATCGGTTGTTGGCGCGGGCGGCGGTACTCCATGTACCCGGCGATGCCCGGCGTGTTTACGTGCGGAGCGCGCGCGGTCAGGAACAGTCCGATCTCCAGGTCCGGATTGACGCCAACGTCAGGCTTGCGGACGAGCTTCATGATGAAGCGATCGCCAAACGCGATCGAGGTATTGCTCTGCTCGCCGCGCAAGACGCTCGGCTCAAGCGACGACGCCGCGCCACGCACAGACTTGTCGATGCGCTCGCACTCGATCTCGCCGGTCTTGCCCTTGAATCGCTTGCTTCGTGCGATGCCGTCCAGCAGCAGTCGCAGGAATTCTTTGTTCGCAGTCGCTTCGTACAGCACGGCGGACTGACCGCCTTTCGCAAAGTTCAGCCGCGCGATCACGGAGTCCGGCCAGTCGCTCAGCACGCGCTCGGCCTTGTCGCCCATCTCGCAAGCCACGCAGATCTGGTACGTCTCCGGCTCGCCTTCCAGATAATCGACGCGCACCAGCAAGATGCGCGAGTCCAGCCCCGTCGGTCCCGGCGGCACTTCCAGCACGTCTACGATCGTCGTGTTTTGGATCGTGCGAGCCTTGCCCCCGAACCAGCGACGATGACGCATGTACTCCGGCAGCACGGCTTCGAGACGAGCTTTCGCGCGACCGCTCAGGATCTCTTCCCACGTTGTCGTGACGTTCAGCTGGCGCACGGTCGGGTCCAGGGTCGGGTTGTGGCCGTCGCCTTCGACCTTTGGCGCCTGCAGCGAGAACCAGTAGAACGCGTGCGGGCCTAGCGTCAGGAAGTACGGCAGCTCACCGATGCGCGGGAAGTTCGTGAAGCCGAAGAGCTCGACCGGTGTCGCGCCTTTATACGCCGACATGTCCAGCTCGGCGTACTGTGTGAACCGCGAGAGGTTCGCGATGACGAGTAGCGTCTCGCCCTCAAACTTGCGCACGAAGGCGAGCACCTTGCGGTTCTCAGGATAGAGGAACTCGATCGTGCCGCGCCCGAACGCTTTGTGCTTCTTGCGCAGCGCGATCAGGCGCTTCATCCACCACAGCAGGGAGTTCGGGTTGGAGAGCTGCGCCTCGACGTTGACGGTTTCGTAGTTGTACTCCGGGTCGGTGATCACGGGCAGGTACAAGCGCTGCGGGTTCGCGCGCGAGAAGCCTGCGTTGCGATCGGAGCTCCACTGCATCGGTGTGCGCACGCCGTTGCGATCGCCGAGGTAGATGTTGTCGCCCATGCCTATCTCATCGCCGTAGTAAATGATCGGTGCTCCCGGCAAGCTGAACAGCAGTCCGTTCATTAGCTCGATGCGACGGCGGTTGTTGCCGAGCAAGGGCGCGAGCCTCCGGCGAATCCCGAGGTTGATGCGAGCCTGCGTGTCCTGCGCGTAGACGCGGTACATGTAGTCGCGGTCTTCGTCGGTGACCATCTCCAGCGTCAGCTCGTCGTGGTTGCGCAGGAACACCGCCCATTGCGCGTTGTCGGGAATCGCCGGCGTCTGCTCCAGGATGTCGATGATTGGGAACCGGTCCTCCATGTGTACCGACATGAACAGCCGCGGCATCAGCGGGAAGTGGAAGTTCATCTGGCACTCGTCGCCGTCGCCGAAGTAAGCGGCGGCGTCTTCAGGCCACTGGTTCGCCTCGGCCAGCAGCATGCGCCCGGAGAAGCGCTCGTCGATGTGCTTGCGCAGCTCTTTCAGAAACGCGTGCGTCTCCGGCAGGTTCTCGCAGCTTGTGCCTTCGCGCTCATAGAGGTACGGCACCGCATCGAGCCGCAGTCCGTCAGCGCCCATCGCGAGCCAGAAATCGACCGCCTGCTTGAGCGAGCGCGCGACGTCCGGGTTGTCGAAGTTGAGGTCCGGCTGGTGCGAGTAGAAACGGTGCCAATAGTAAGCGTTGGCCACCGGATCCCACGCCCAGTTGGACTGCTCGAAGTCTTTGAAGATGATCCGAGCACTCTTGTACTTGTCCGGCGTCTCGCTCCAGACGTAGAAGTCGCGCCACTTGCTGCCCGCCGGCGAACGCCGCGCGCGCTTGAACCACGGGTGCTCGTCCGAAGTGTGGTTCAGCACGAGCTCCGTGATCACGCGCAGCCCGCGATCGTGCGCCGCTTTCAGGAACGCCGTGAAGTCGCGCAGAGTACCGTACGACGGATGCACGTCCATATAGTCGGCGATGTCGTAGCCATCGTCGCGCAGAGGCGACGGATAGAACGGCAGCAGCCAGATCGCGGTGACGCCGAGGTCCTGCAGGTAGTCCATCTTCTCCCGCAGCCCCGCAAAGTCGCCGATGCCGTCACCGTCACTGTCGTAAAACGCGCGCGGGTGCGCCTGGTAGATGATCGCGTCCTTGTACCAGAGCGCGTCGTCGTCACCGACGTTCGTCGCCGCTGGCTTGCCTTTCGGCTTCGATACCACTACGCGAACTCCCAGCCGCTGGTGCCGACGCGGCGGCGCAGGCGAAAGATGTGCGCGGGGATCACCGTCGGGTTCAGCTGCACGAAGTTGCTGGCGCCCTGCCAGGTGTATCGCGCGTCCGACAGCAAATCGTGTACCTGGTACGGCTCTTCGGAGCCAAGCCCCCAGTCGCCGATTGGCAAGCTCACGAAGCCGCTCTGCGAGTTCGCCGAGTCCAGGTTCACGATGCAGATGATGACGTTAGCGCCATCCTCCGATTGCTTGCTGTAGGCGATCAGCCGGTCGTTGTTGATGTCGTGGAAGCGGAGTCCGCTGTTCGAGTGCAGCGCGGGGTTGTCCCGGCGTGCGCGGTTCACCAACGCGATCAGCTCGCGCAGGCTGTCGCGGCGCTCGATGTCCCAGCGGCGCTGCTCGTACTTCTCGGAGTGGAGATACTCTTCGCTGCCCGGCTCGCGCGGCGCCGATTCCATCAGCTCAAACGGCGGGCCATAGATCCCGTAGTTCGATGACAGCGTCGCCGCCAACACCAGCCGCGAGACGAACGTCGCGCGTCCGCCCTGCTGCATCTGCTCGGTTAGAATGTCGGGCGTGTTCGGCCACGCATTCGGTCGGAAGTAGTCCGCGACCTCCGTCTGCGTCAGCTCCGTGAAGTACTCGGTCAAACCGAACTTGTCCGGCCGCCACGCGAAGTACGTGTAGCCCTGCGTAAAGCCAAGCTTCGCCAGGTGGTACATGACCTTCGGGCGCGTGAACGCCTCCGCCAGAAAGGTAACGCCGGGATCGACGGCTCGCACCTGCGCGATCAGCCACTCCCAGAATCGGAACGGCTTCGTGTGCGGGTTGTCCACTCGGAAGACAGTTACTCCCTGCTCGATCCAGTAGAGGAAGACGCTCAGCAACTCCTGCCAGAGCGATTCCCATGCCGGCGTCTCGAAGTTGAACGGGTAGATGTCCTCATATTTCTTCGGCGGGTTCTCTGCGTACTGCACGCTGCCATCGGGGCGCATGAGGAACCACTCCGGGTGCTCTCGCACGTAAGGGTGGTCGGGCGAGCACTGGAACGCAATATCCAGCGCGATGTCGATGCCGTGCCCGCGCGCTTTGCGGACGAGGCTGCGAAAGTCGTCCAGCGTGCCAAGCGACGGATCGATCGACTTGTGCCCGCCCAGCTCCGACCCAATCGCCCACGGACTGCCCGGATCGCCGGCCTTCGCGGTCACCGAGTTGTTAGCGCCCTTGCGCTTCGTCTTACCGATCGGGTGGATCGGCGGTAAGTACAGCACATCGAACCCCATGTCGGCCACGTACGACAATCGATTCTCGACATCACGAAGCGTTCCCGGTCGAGTCAACTCAGTCGACGCCGAGCGTGGGAACATCTCGTACCACGCGCTGAACCCCGCTTTCGGTGGATCCACCTGCACGCGTGCCTCGCGGCCATACACCGTCGCCAGCCGCTTGTCGACGGCATTTCGCATCCGCGCGGCGACGTCCGCCTCGAGCGCAACCTCAACTCGTCGCTTGAGCGCTGTCTTCGCCGAAAGCTCGGCGGCCGTGTTTCGCAGCGCTTCCGCATCTTTCGCCGGCGCAAACGGAAGCGCATCGTGTATGAGCTTCGCACCGACCAGCAAGTCCAGCGAGACGTCCTGCCCTGCCGCCACTCGCTTGGTCAGATCGCGCCGCCAAGAGCCAAAGTGGTCGATCCGAGCCTCGATCGTCAGGTAGTGGTCCACCATCCGCGCGGCGGGAAAGTACGCGCGCCAGCGGTCGTTGACCAGCTCTTCCATCTCTATGCGGGTCCAGCCCGTCTCGTCTTCGCGGCGCACCAGAAGATCAGCGGCGATCATGTCATGGCCGTCGGCGTAGATGTCCGCTTCGACCAGAACGCGTTGCCCCAGCGTGGCCTTGCCCGGGAAGCGGCCCTCGTCCACGTCCGGCCGCACGCTTTCGATGACGACTCGCTTGAGAAACGGCAGCTCTTGCTCCATCACTGGTTCGACCGGCGGAACCTTTGTCGCAGCGGAGCCTTTTGCGCCTGCGGCGACGGCTGCTTTCGCACGCGCGGGCTTGCCGCCGTTCGCTCTGCCATCGTTGCGCTTGTTTGGGGCCATGTTGTCCATGATAGCGAGCGTGATGCGCTATTCGACGCTTTTAGTGTTACATGCGCCTAAAGGCTGGCTCACAAAGAATGAGATGCCGTGCGGGAGTCGTCCGTAACGGACGTTATGTGCAGGTCCAGGGGCCGGACACCGTAATCGGAGACGTCGCGCCTGCCGGAGCAACCGTCGAAGGGGGCACCGTCACCTGGATCGTGCCGCTGCCGTTGTCCTCTAGCGTGATCGTTCCGCTCGCCCCGGAGTCACCGGCGGCGGCGTACCAGTAGTCGTCCGCGGACTGGCCGGGGCCACCGTACTGCACCGCCACAGTTACGGCCGGCGCTGCCTGCGAGAAGTCGATCGTGCCAGAGTGGTCCGATCCAATCACGAGGCCGAGGGCGGTGCCGTCGGGCGCTTTGCCACGCAGCGTGATCT
This sequence comes from Chloroflexota bacterium, assembly GCA_039933275.1. Classification (GTDB taxonomy): domain Bacteria; phylum Chloroflexota; class Dehalococcoidia; order SM23-28-2; family RBG-16-64-32; genus DATKKM01. The sequence continues at coordinate 14,653 of JBDTOK010000049.1, forward strand.
GGAAACTGCCGCCTGATACCGTGCATGCATTGCGCTGCACCTGCACGTCGCTGGTGATCTGCCCCGAGGAGGTCCAGTTGCCTACGAACGGCGTCGGTGATGGCGTTGGCGGCGCAGTCGTCGCGACGGGCGTGTCAGTCGGCGAGCCAGATGGCGCCGCCGTTGGCGTGTTTGTCGCGTCCGAGCCGCCGCCGCACGCAGCCAGCACGGCGCCCAGCGCCAGCACGCAGCCCATCACCCAGATTCGAGTCATCGAGGGAAATCGTAGCGTTC
>JBDTOK010000050.1:0-14823 GCA_039933275.1 Chloroflexota bacterium
GATGACCACCGCTATCCTATTTCCTACTTCCGATTTCCGATTTTGGCGCTTATTTCGGCGCCTTCGACATCACTCGCAGCTTGCCGCCCTCGAACACGCACTGGTCCTCGATGCGCACGCCGAACTCGCCTGGCAGGTAGATGCCAGGCTCTACGGTGACGATCATGCGGTTTTCCATCACGCTCTTCGAGGTACGCCCCAGGTACGGCGGCTCGTGTACCTGCAGGCCAACGCCGTGGCCAAGCCCGTGCCCGAAGTGCTCGCCGTAGCCCGCCTCCGCGATCACGTTGTGCGCCAGCATGTGGCCCTCTTCGCCGCCCATGCCTGTCTTCAGAATCTCCTCCGCCGTGCGTTGTGCCGTCAGCACAATCTCGTAGACCTCGCGGAACTTGCCGCTGGGTTTGTCGCCGCAGACGACGGTGCGCGTAAGGTCTGAGCAATACCCGTCGACGATAACGCCCATGTCGATGACGACGGGGTCGCCCTTCTTGATGACGGCGTCCGTCGGCTGCGCGTGCGGCATCGCCCCGCGGGGTCCGGCCGCCACGATCGTCGGGAACGACATGAACTCGGCGCCGTGCTCCCGCGCGTACATCTCGATCTCCCAGGCCACCTTCTTCTCGGTCCATCCCGGCTCCATCCGTTGGGATACGTGGACCAGCGCCGCGTCGCCGAGATCGACCGCCCGTTGAAGCGCGTCCAGCTCGATGTCGTCTTTGTACGTGCGCAGCTCTGTTATCAGCGCTGGCGCGGCAAGCAGCTGCGGCCGGTCGCCCTCTGGCAGCGCGTCGACGGCCTTGCGCATCGAGTTCAGCGCCGCGACCGATACGTCGCCGGCCTCGAAGCCGATACGCTTGCTGGACAGACCAGTCTCGCCGACAAGCCGCCCGAACCACGTCTCCATCGCGCCCGCCACCGGGAACACCGTGAAGTGCGGGCTCTCCTCCGTCGCTTGCTCGAAGTAGCGGAAGTCGACGGCGATGAGCGCTGCGTCGCACGTGATCGCCAGCCAGCCAACCGAGCCGCTAAAACCCGAGAGGTAGCGGCGGTTCGCCCCCGCGATGTGAAACGTGTCCTCCACCGCGCACCCGACTAGAAACGCATCGAGCTCGTGCTCTGCCATCTTCGCGCGCAGTTTGGTGATTCGCTCCACGGTCATTTCTTCTTCTCCTCCAGAATCCCCACCAGCGACTCCAGGGCCGCGATGTACCCGCGCCAGCCAAGCCCGGCCACCTGCGCGATGGCGATGTCCGCCAGCACGGAGTGATGCCGGAACTCCTCCCGCGCGTGGATGTTCGAGATGTGAACTTCGACGAACGGCTTGCGCACCGCCTCGAACACATCGCGTAGGGCGAGCCCGTAGTGGGTGAGGGCGCCGGCGTTGATCAGGATGCCATCCGCTTGCGGGCCGTTGTCCTGGATGAAGTCGATGATCGCGCCCTCGTGGTTGGACTGGAACGGCACGATCTCCGCTCCCAACTCCTGCCCGCGCTTCGTCACCTTGTCGACGATATCCTGCAGCGTCATCGAGCCGTATATCTCCGGCTGGCGCTTGCCCAGCATGTTCAGGTTCGGGCCGCTAATCAGCAAAATTCGCATGAGAATAGCTTACCAGCCACCCCGGCCCCGCTCATCCTGAGGTTCTCGAAGGAACGCGAGGCTTACCGCTCCCGCCGCTTAGCCGCCGACTCTTCAAGCCGCTTGCGTGTCGCGTTGCCGAGGGCTTCCCGCGCCTGCTCCATCGTCTCGCGCTGGCGTTCTTCGGTGACGTGCGTGTAGATCTGCGTCGTCTGTGGGCTGGCGTGGCCGAGCAGGTCCTGAACCACGCGCAGGTCAGCGCCGCCGTCCAGCAAGTGCGTCGCGAAGGAGTGGCGCAGGAGGTGCGGCCACACGCGCTCATCCATGCCAGCGGCCAAGGCGTGCTTGCGGACAATCTTCTCGATTGAGCGGCCGGACAGCCGCTTGCCGTCGCGGTTTACGAACAGCGCCATCTCCGCGCCAGTGCATAGCTTCGGCCGCCCCTGCGAGAGGTAGCGCCGGATCGCCTTCTCCGCCGGCTGGCCCACCAGGACGATGCGCTCTTTGTTCCCCTTGCCGCGTACCAGCAGCGTGCGCTCTTCGAGGTCGAGGTGCTTCAAATCGACGCCGACGACCTCCGACAAACGCACGCCCGACGCGTACATCAGCTCGAGAATCGCGCGGTTGCGGAGGCCGCCCGGCTTCGGGTCGTCCGCTGACTCAATGATCGCGCTGAGATTGTCGCGCGAGAGGATGTGCGGCAGGCGTCGCTCCCGCTTCGGCGCTACCAGGCCAACCAGCGGGCTGGACTTCAGCTTGCCCTCTCGCACGAGGTACTTGTAGTAGCTGCGGATCGTGCTCACCTTGCGCGTCAGGCTCGCGCCGGCCATGCCGCCGTCCTTCATCAACCCGAGGTACCGGCGCACCATCATCCGGTCAGCTGACATCGGGTCGGTCTCTTCTTGCTCGCGCAGGTACGTCGCGAAGTGGGTGAGGTCGCTGCGGTAGTTGCGCAGCGTCAGCGGCGAGAGGTTCTTCTCGGCCAGCAAGTAGCGCACGTACACATCGAGCTGTTCGTCCAAGGCAGGAGTCGTCACAATGTGGATAACGTAGCCGATGGCCGCGAGTTATCGCTTGGCGAACGCGGAACTATGAAGACGTGGCGTAGTGCGAATGTGGATAACTTCTAAGAACGCTGTTTTTGATGCGCGTTATCGTCGAGCGCATTCCAACATAAGAAACCGCCGATCTACTCAAACCTGCGTGCATAACGGTTAGCGAGGTGAGGTTAGCCCGGTACCTCAAGAAACGGCCCTTTTCGCAGCGGTAACTAATGGAGCTACGGAGTTCCTGCGACGACAGGTTCGGGCGGCGCCGGTGGTGCCGGGGCCTCGCCCCGCCACTCGCAGTCCACGCATTTCGCTTTGTTGTCCTTCTCCGCAACCACCAGGCTGCCGCAGCTGGGGCAGGGCATGTCGAACGGGCGGCTCCACGTCGTGAAGTCGCACGCCGGGTAGTTCGCGCAACCGAAGAACGTCCGGCCTCGCTTCGTTCGGCGCTCAACGATGTCCCCTTGATCGCGCGGGCACTTCACGCCCAGCGGCTTTATCAGCGGCTTGCGTCCTTTGCACTCCGGGTAACGGCTGCAGGCGAGGAACTTCCCGAAGCGCCCGCTGCGGATCAGCATCATCGCCTCGCACTCGGGGCACTTCTCGTCTGTCTCCTGCGGCTGCTCCATCGCCTCCTCCCCCTCGAGGGAAGCGGTGCCGCGGCACTCGGGGAAGCGTGTGCAGGCCAGGAAGCGGCCGCGGCGTCCCCAGCGGATGACCATCGGCGCCTGGCACTCCGGGCACTTTTCGTTCGTCTCTTCCACCTGCTTCTTGGCAGCCTCCTGGGCAATGGCAAGCGCTGCCTCCAGCGGGTCGTACATCTGGCGCACAACCGGCTGCCATTCGCGTTCGCCGGACGCGACTTCGTCCAGTTCTTCTTCCATGTTGGCGGTGAAGCCGGCGTCGACGAAGTTCGGGAAATGCTCGACCAGCAGGTCGTTTACTACCAGCCCGAGGTCAGTCGGATGCAGATAGCGTCCCTCCTTGCCGATATAGCCGCGGTCCTGGATCGTGGACATCGTCGGCGCATAGGTGCTCGGCCGGCCGATGCCCTTTTCTTCCAGCGCCTTCACCAGGCTCGCCTCGGTGAAGCGCGGGGGTGGCTCCGTGAAGTGCTGCTCTGGAAAGAGCTCGCGCATGATCAGGGCGTCCAGCGCTGCGAGCGCTGGCAGCGGATTCGTGCCGCTTTCTTCTTCCGGCTGCTCTTCGTCGTCTCGCGCTTCGACGTACACCTGGCGGAAGCCCGGGAACGTCATCTGCGTGTTGGTGGAGCGCAGCAGCAGCGAGTCGTGGCCCGACTCCGGCTTCGCTTCGATCTCAACCGTGGTCACGTCGAAACGCGCGTCCTGCATCTGGCTCGCGACGAAGCGCTGCCAGACCAGCGTGTAGAGCCGGTACTGGTCGTTTGTCAGGTTCCCGCGAATCTCTTCCGGCTCGCGCTCAACGGAGGTCGGTCGGATCGCTTCGTGCGCTTCCTGCGCGCCCTTCACCTTGCGGGTGTAGACGCGCGGCTTCTCCGGCACAAACTCCGGGCCGTATTTCTTGCCGATGTAGTCGCGGGCCTCTGCCTGGGCCGACTCCGCGATGTTCGTCGAGTCGGTACGCATGTACGTGATCAGACCGATTTCGCCCCCGCCGCCGAGGGCGACGCCCTCGTACAGTTGCTGGGCGACGGCCATCGTGCGCTTGGCGGTGAAGCCAAGGCGCCGCGAGGCCTCCTGCTGCAGCGTGCTCGTGATGAACGGCGCCGTCGGGCGGCGGATTTGCGGCCGCGTCTGCACCGTGAGCACTGAGTACGCCGACTGGCGCAGGTCAGTGACCAGCGCTGCGGACTGCTCGCCGCTCGTGACTTCGAGCTTGTCCTTCTTGCCGACGTAGCCCGCCAGCTTGGCGCGGAACGTCGGAGTCGCCAGCGCCTTCTCGAGCTCCGCCTCGATCGTCCAGTACTCCTGGCGCTCGAAGGCGTTGATCTCGCGCTCGCGCTCTACAACCAGCCGCACAGCCACTGACTGCACGCGACCGGCGGAGAGGCCACGGCGTACTTTCTTCCAAAGGAACGGGCTGAGCTTGTAACCAACCAAACGGTCGACGACGCGGCGGGCCTGCTGCGCGTTGACCAGCTCCATGTTGATCTCGCGAGGGTGCTGGAACGCCTCCATCACCGCCGCCGGAGTGATCTCGTGGAAGACGACGCGGTGGTGCGGAAGGTCGCGCAGGTTGGCGGCCTCCATCAGGTGCCAGGCGATCGCCTCGCCCTCGCGGTCAGGGTCGGTTGCGAGGAAGACTTCGCCAGCCTTCTTCGCGGCGTTCTTAATCTCAGTGACAGTCTTCGACTTCTCGCGCGGGATGATGTATTGCGGCGCGAACTCGCCGTCGACGTCGATGCCGAGCTTTGCCTTCGGCAGGTCGCGGATGTGGCCGATCGACGCACGCACGTCGTACTTCGAGCCAAGGATTCGCGATATCGTGCGCGCCTTCGCCGGCGACTCCACGATCACGAGTGACTTGCCCACCCCCGTGTCTTTCTTCTTGGCGGGCGCTTTCTTGCGGCGAACCGGAGTCCGCTTACCTTCTGTTGTTGCCAATTGTCATTCCTTCTTGTTTCTAGCCGGAGCCGTAGGTGGCAGCCGCCTCCCGGGCTCTCACATAGGCCTTGGATCCGATCTCCCGGACCAGGCCCTTGAGTTCCATCATGGCGAGAAGACTGCTCACAGTCGAGACGGGTAGTCCGCTCTCCCGGCAAACCTCGTCAATGTGGACCGGCTCACGCGATATATGACGCAGAAGCTCGGCTTCCGTGTCTGTGGCCGGGTTTGATTCGATCATTTCTATCTGTTGCGGGGCGGTCTGCAGGTTCAACTCCTCCAAAATATCGTCAACCTTCAGGACGAGTTTTGCCTCGCCGCGCTGTATCTTCAGGTTAGTCCCGCGGCTCTGCGTTGAAAAGACGCTGCCCGGGACGCAGAACACTTCACGGTTCTGGTCGTTGGCGAAATTCGCCGTGATCAGCGCTCCGCTCTTCAGATCACCTTCCACGACCAGGACGCCGAGACTCATACCACTAAGGATACGATTGCGGCGCGGAAAAAAGTCTCCGCGGGGCTGCGCGCCCAGCGGTTGTTCGCTGACTAGAGCGCCGCGTTCACTGATTTCGGAAGCCAGCTTCTTGTGTTCAGGCGGGTAGACCATGTCCAGCCCGCAGGCCATCACGGCCAGTGTCCGGCCACCAGCCTGCAGTGCCGAGCGGTGCGCAATCGCATCGATTCCGCGCGCCAGTCCGCTGACAACGGTGATGCGGTTCGCGGCCAGCTGGAACGACATCTCCTCCGCCACCTGCCGCCCGTAGGGCGTCGCGCGGCGCGTTCCGACGACTGCGATCGACAGCTCGTCTTGCGGCGTCAGCATGCCGCGCACGTAGATCAGCGGCGGCCGGTCGTCGATCTCTTTCAGGCGCGATGGGTAGTCGGCGTCGTTCCAGGTGAGCGCGCGCACGCCGTTCCTTTCCAGTCGCTCCCACTCCGCATCCGGATCGATGTTCGGGCGCTCATCCGCAATCACGCGCACCGTCCGCTCATCGAGGCCGGCCGTTTTCAGATCGACGCGGCCCGCACGCCACGCCTCGGCTAGCGAGCCAAATCGCGCGAGCAACGCCTCGCACCGCTTCGCGCCGACGCCCGGGATTCGGTTGAACGCGACCCAGAACTTCGCCTCGTCAGCGGGTGCGGTAGTTGTTTTGGTCTTGGCAGGTGTCATTTCAGTTGGGGAGCATAGCACGGTAGTCAAACGGAGCATGGGGGCAAGTGGCACGCGCGGGACGTCAAACGGGAAGCAGCGCGACAGCTTCGACTTCGATCAGCCACTCCGGCCGCGCAAGCCCAGCGACGACAACCAGCGTGCTTGTTGGCATCGCGTCCGGGTTCAGATAAGAGTTGCGCACCTCGCGGATTGTTGGGATGTGGGCCGCGTCCAGCACGAAGTAGCTCAGCTTGATGACGTTCGCGAAAGTCGCGCCGACAGCAGCCAAGTTGTTCTTGAGGTTCTCGAATACCTGCTTCGTCTGCGCGGCGATGTCGCTTTCGCCCACAATGTTCCCGGCCGGATCGACGGCTACCTGTCCGGCCAGGTAGACCAGCCGCCCGCTCGTAACCTCTGCCACGTGCGAGTAGCCCATTGGCTTGTGGACGGTGTCCGGGTTGTGGAAGCGCGCGCCCTCGGTCATCGGCCGTTCCCGCTTCCGTTCGCCTGTTCTGTCGGTTGCGCGACTTTCTGGACACGCACCTTCTTGATCCGGCGCCCGGCCACGCTCAGCACCTTCAAGTTCACGCCATCGAAGCTGACCGTGTCGCCGACGCTGGGCATGCGGCCCAGCTCGTTGACGATGAAGCCGCCGACGCTATCGAAGTCTTCCTTCTCTATATCGGTGTCGAACATCTCGTTCAGCTCATCGATGCTCACGCGCGCGTCGAGGATCGCCTCGCCTTCGCTGACCTGCTGTACGGACTGCTCTTCCTGGTCGTACTCGTCCTGGATCTCGCCGACGATCTCCTCGATCAGGTCTTCCAGCGTCACCAGACCCGCCGTCCCGCCGTACTCATCGACGACGATGGCGATTGATATGCGCTGCTTCCGCATCTCTGTGAGCAACTCCTGCACGCGCTTCGTCTCGGGGACGGTGTGCGCCCCGCGGATGATCTCGCTGATCGGCGGCCGGTTTGCGCCGTTAACCAGGTGCCGCATCACTTCCTTGCTGTGCGCAAAGCCGAGGATGTGGTCGACATCGTCTTCGTAGACGGCGACTCGGCTCACCCCCTTATCCACGATGAGCCCCGCCAGGTCTTCGAAGCTGGACTCAACGTCAATCGCGACGATGTCCGGCCGCGGCACCATGACCTCTCGGACAGCTGTGAACTCCAGGTCCATGACGCCGCGGATCATCTCACGCTCAGCGTCCGGCAGTGCCGCGCTGGCTTCCTCCATCTCGGCGACGAGAAGTAGTTCCTCCTCCGCCTCAGACGCGGGCACAGAGCGGTGCCAGGCGTGCATGAGCGCACCCAGCGGCGCGTCGAGCATCAGCACCGGGAAGCGAAAGATGAACCGGATTGTGACGACTAGCGGCCACGTTGAGCGCTGCCAGAAGTGCGGGTCCCGGGCGACGAGCGTCCGGGTGAACCCCTGTAGCAGCACAAATCCGATCGCCATCAGCACAATCGTGACGGCCAGTGCTGGCCAGGCATCGCTCGCCTCGCGTAGCACGAGGTATGTCGCAACGCCCGTTACGGCCACCGACGCGAGGTTTCGCGCCAGCGAGAGCGACGACAGTGTGACCTGGCGTTCCTGGTAGAACCGCCGGAGCGCTTCCACTCGGGACTCCGCCGGCTCACGCAGCGCGCGTTCCCGCACGCCGGCGATTACTCCGGCCTCGCCTGCGCCGAGCAGGATCAGCGTGACGATGCCGATGATCAGCACAATCACCGCGATCAGCGTGTTGCTATCCACGGCTGTCCTTTTGGTTCAGCGGCTTTGCGGGCACTCCGCCAACGCGTTCGCCGTCAGCGACGTCCTTCGTGACGACCGAGCCGGCCGCCGTCTGCGCGCCTTTGCCGATGCGCAGCGGCGCCACCAGCATCGAATCGCTGCCGATAAACGCGCCGTCTCCGATGACGGTCTTGTTCTTGTTCGTGCCGTCGTAGTTGCAGGTTACTGTTCCCGCGCCAATGTTCACGTCAGTTCCGATGGTGGCGTCGCCGATGTACCCGAAGTGCGCAAGTTTGCTCCCGCGTCCGATCCGGGACCGATTGACCTCAACGCCGTGCCCGAGGTGTACGTCCTCCTCGACGTGGGTGTTCCCTCGCAGCTGCGCAAACGGCCCGATGTCCGAGCCTTCGTCCATCGTCGAATCGCGCACGACGGACGAGAAGACCACGCAGCGGTCGCCGATCGTCGCGTTTTCGAGCACGCTGTTCGGGCCGATGCGCGCGTTGCGGCCGATCGTCGTCCTGCCGCGGATCGTCGTGTTTGGTTCGATCGTTGTGCCGGCGCCAATCTTTACGCTGGCGTCGATGTACGTGGAAAGCGCGTCCACGATGGTAACGCCGGCCTCAGCGTGCCGCTCGCACTCAGCGAGACGGTCGCGGGCCTGCTGCTCGAGTTTGTTTGGCAAAAACTGCGTCATCGGAGTCCGCCCAGGCTGATCGTTCTCGAATCAAACGTTGCGCAAGGCGCGGCTATACGGCGGCTAAATCGCGTGTGCGAGCCAGTATGCGGAGGTTCTGGCGGATTGGGGGGTTCGGTTGCGTCCATCTTTGGAGAGCCATCGCGGCTCAACACAGGAAATGGTAGGGGCGGGACCGAAACCCTGTCAACTAGCGGCCGTCACCCCGGCGGAAGCGCTATCTCCGTACCCAGCGCCGGACAATCTGCCAGATTGGCCGGCGGAAGGCCCGCCGCGTCGGCTAGCAGGAGCAGGACGTCCGGCAAATCGAAGCCGCCGGAGCAGTTGAGATCGCCCCACTTCAGGTCTCCGAAGTCGCCCGAATGTAGTAGCTGACCTATCAGCGGGCAGCCCCCACCGATAACGTGGAACTCCGCCTGCTCGCGTAGCTGGAACAGAGCGTCTGTTGGGTCATGGGCGCCCGAGCAGTTGTTGTCGCCCCAGGTCAGCGGAGGCGGGCCGGGAATATCGACGCCCCAGTTCGGGTAGTAGTCACGAGTGTTGCTGGTCTGAGTCGAGATGTTGGTCTCGTTCTGGCCATCGGCGTCGATGACGATGATGTTCACTATGGAACCGCCCTGCGGCAGCGCATTGGCGGATGGCAGATACCTCTCGAATACGATCTGTTCACCATTTGGCGAAAACGATGGATCGAAGTCCGGGAAGCCATTGGTCACCGGCGTCAAGGCGCCGGTTTGGATGTCCATGATTCCGATCCTCTGGTTATCACCATCTACATAGTCCAGCACCACCGAAGTTCCGCTTGGGGACCAGTCCGGCGATGTTTCGCCGCGGTCTGGGTCGTTGCTTACGTTGCGCTGGTTGCCACCGTCTGGATCCATGATCCAGAGATCCTCCACTCCGACGGTGTCGCGGATGAACACGATATGCTGTCCGTCCGGTGACCAGGCGGGCGTGTACTCGTCTTCGTTTGGTGTGTTAGTCAGGTTCAGGAATCCGCTGCCGTTGCGGTTGATCACCACGATGTCACCAAGGGCGCCCGGAGTCGCTTCGTAGCGAAAGACGATCTTCTGGCTGTCCGGCGACCAGGCCGGTTGAGAGCCCCCGTCCGTGTTCGCGATACCATCGTCGCTCGGGCCGCCAACTTCGGCGATTCGCAACCTGTATGGGTTTGTGCCGCGTGTGTAGACGATCTCGGAGCCGTCGGGCGACCAGGCGGGCGCAGTTGCGTCGTCTAGCGCGTTGGATAGCGACGTCCGGCCGCTGCCGTTCGGGTTCACAAGCTCGATCAGATAACCATTCGTGGAATCGACATAGGCGATACGGCCATTTGTGCCGGGGAACGCTGCCCTCGCGGGGTGCCCGCCAACCGAAACAACGATAGCAAGGACGGCGATGAGCACAAGTGTGAGCGGACGTGAGTAGTTTGACATGGAACGAAAGCTATCGATTTGCGACATGCGTTGTCAACGGCACGCCGCTAGGTGAATGTGATGCTCACCTCTTCGCCGAGCGTTGGACATTCATCGATTGGCGCTAGCGGAAGTCCGGCAAAGAACTGCAAGTAGCGCATGACGTCGGCGGTCGTCACGTCGAGGCTTCGTCCGGCCGGTTGGGCGGAGCAGTCCAGGTTTCCGCCTGTCACCAGACCGTAATCCGGGGTGGGCTGGAAGAAGCCTGGGCGCAGGCACGGCCGTCCTGCCGGCTGAGCCACAGCGCCCGATACGTACAGCAACGTCGCCAGCGCATCCACTGGCGTGACGGCCTCGCTGCAATCGGTGTCGCCCAGATCACCGCCGTCTCGTTTGGCGTTGGTTCGGGTGACGGCGATGGTGTCGGCGTGATCGGCACGCGATGGCTAGGGCGACTAAGACTCTCACTGGCCCCCAACTTCCTATGAAAGCGACGCTGGATGCAGGTTAGCGAACCACGGCTGGCAGGGCAACGCTGTGGCATCTGCGGAATGTTCCTGCTTTCGCCTGCAAGCGTTCCCCCCGTACAATCGCCTTCATGACGCCACACGAACTGCGCGAAGCTTTCCTGCGCTTCTGGGAGGAGCGAGGCCATAAGCGCATCCCCGGCGCGCCGATCATCCCGCCGGGGGACCCGACACTGCTCTTCACGAGCGCCGGCATGGTGCAGTTCAAGCCGTACTTCACCGGCCAGGCCGATCCGCCCGCACCTCGCATGACGTCGGTGCAGAAATGCTTCCGCACGACGGACATCGAGACTGTGGGCGACACGTCGCACCTCACGTTTTTCGAGATGCTGGGCAATTTCAGCATCGGTGATTACTTCAAAGCGGAGGTCATTCCCTGGGCGCAGGAATACCTGACGACGGTGCTCGGGCTCCCGCAGGAGCGCCTGTGGCCCGCCGTCTTCGAGGACGACGACGAGGCGTTCGATCTCTGGCGCGCTCAGGGTTACCCGGCCGCGCGGATCATGCGCTACGGCGAGGACGATAACTACTGGTTCTCCGGTGACGTCGGCCCCTGCGGGCCGGATTCCGAGATCCACTACGATTTTGGCGAGCAATTTGGCTGCGGGCCGGACTGTCACCCCTCCCACGGTCACGCACGCTTCGTCGAGATTTGGAACCTCGTGTTCATGACGTACTCCTGCGACGGCGAAAAACGCGAACCCCTGCCCAAGAAGAACATCGACACCGGCTCCGGCTTTGAGCGCGAGATGCTCGCGGTCCTGCATAACGACCCGAAGTGGGATAAGTCGAAGCTGCCGTCCGTCTACGACACCGAGATCTTCCAGCCGATGATCCGTCGCATCGAACAGCTGTCGAACAAGAAGTACGGCAGCGACGAAGCGACTGACCGGGCAATGCGCATCGTCGCCGAGCACTCTCGCGCCGTCACCTTCCTTATTGGAGACGAGCGCACGCCCGTCGTCCCGTCCAACGAAGAGCGCGGCTACGTCTGCCGCCGCATACTCCGCCGCGCCGTCTACTTCGGCCGCCGCCACCTGGGGATCGAGGAGCCGTTCATGGCCGACCTCGCGAACACGGTGGTAGATGCGATGAAGGACAGCTACCCGGAGCTTGAGCGCCAGCGCAAGTTCATCAACGAGATCATCGGCCCGGAGGAGCAGCGCTTCGACCAGACGCTGCACCGCGGCCTCGAACGGCTCGAAGAGATCATCACCGTCGCCCGCAACAGCAGCGAGGAGATCGGCGTGATCTCAGGCGCCGATGCGTTTACTCTGCACGACACCTACGGCTTCCCCATCGACCTGACGCGCGACATCGCCGAGCAGTACGAGCTGAACGTTGACGTCGAAGGCTTCGAGCGGGAGATGGCGCAGCAGCGTGATCGAGCGCGCGCCTCCTCCGGCGGTGCGGAGCACGTCGCGGCTGACACGCTCTACGCATCGCTTACGGACACGCCAACGCGGTTCACCGGCTATGACGAGCTTGAGACGACATCGAGAGTCGTGGCGCTGCTCTCAGACGGGGCAGCGGTCGACAAAGCCAACCAGGGCGACAAGATCGAGATCTTCCTCGCGGCGACGCCTCTATATCCGGAGGGCGGCGGCCAGGTCGGCGACCGTGGTGAGATCGTCGCGCCGAACGGTCGCATTGTAGTCGAAGATACGCAGCGCGTCGCCGGTAAGCTCATCATGCACCGCGGGCGCGTCGCTAAAGGCAGCATTGCTGTTGGCGAAGAGGTCACCGCGCGCGTCGATGCGGTGCACCGCGGGCACACGCGACGCAACCATACCGCCACGCACCTCCTCCACGCGGCCCTGCGGCAGGTCGTCGGCCCGCATGTGCGCCAGGCGGGCTCGCTCGTCGCCCCGGACCACCTGCGCTTCGACTTCACGCACTCGGAGGCCGTCACGGCGGAGCAGCTCGCCGAAGTTGAGTCGCTGGTCAACGAGAAGGTGCGCCAGGACGTGCCCGTGCACTCGCGCGAGACGTCGTTCGATGACGCGATGCAGGAGGGCGTGCTTGCCTTCTTCGGCGACAAATACGGCGAGCGCGTCCGCGTCGTTGAGGTCAATACGATCATTCCGCGCTTCTCCGCTGAGCTTTGCGGAGGCACACACTGCGAGCACACCGGCGAAATCGGCGCGATCATCATCACCGGCGAGTCTTCCATCGGCTCCGGGATGCGGCGCATCGAAGCGTTGACCGGCGCCGGCGCAGAACAACACATCCGCGAGCAGAAGCAAATCATCGCTGACGCCGCCAACAAGCTCGGCGCGCAGCCAAGCATCTTCCTCCAGAAGCTGGACTCGCTGTTGAAGGAAAACGCCACGCTTCGCCGCAACGTCGAGAAGCTGGAGCGCTCACTGGCGACGGGTGGCCAGTCCTCGGACCTCACGGACCGCGTGCAGGACGTCGACGGCGTACGACTTCTCGTCGCCCGAATCGATGCGCCCAGCGTCGACGTGCTGCGCTTCACCGGCGACTCCATCCGCAAGTCGATGCCGGACGTCGCCGCGGTGCTCGGCGCCGTCGTCGACGACAGGCCGATGTTCATCGCGCTCGTCCCGAAGCCGCTGGTCGAGCGCGGGCTGCACGCCGGCAACTTGCTGAAGCGCGTTGCGACTGTCGCTGGCGGGAACGCGGGCGGCCGGCCCGACACCGCGCAGGGCGGTGGCAAGGACGTCTCCAAGCTGGACGAAGCGCTCGCCATCGTCCCGGACGCCGTGCGCGAGATGCTAGGCGCTAAGTAGCCGGCTGATGCGCATCATCGGCATCGACTTCGGCGAGAAGCGCATCGGCGTGGCCGCTGCGGAAAGCAGCACCCGCATGGCGATCCCCGTGACCACCGTCGAGGTGCGCGGCGACCCCGTCGATGACCTGGTACTCATCGCGCAAGACCAGCGCGCGGACGAAATCGTGCTCGGATTGCCACTTTCGCTGTCAGGGGCGGAGGGCCCGCAGGCGCAGCACATCCGCGATGTCGCCACCGCCCTCGAAGCGCGGGTCGCGATCCCGATCCGCTTCCAGGATGAGCGCCTGACCACGCGGCAGGCCAGTCACACGCCGACCATGAAGCGCAGCAAGTCCCGCGCCAAGGCGGGCAGCCCCGGTCGTGATGCCGTCGCCGCGGCGATCCTGCTGCAGGCGTACATCGACACCCAGCGCCCGTATGATTGAGGCGCGATGCAATACCTCGGCGTCATCACCGATCCGCACAAGCAGTCCACCTCGCCGGTCTTTCAGCAGGCCGCGATTGACGCGCTCAACCTCGGCCTGACGTACGAGCGCTGGCCTACGCCGCCGGAGGGTCTCGAGACGCGGATCATTGGTCTGCGCGCGCCGTCTGTCCTCGGCGCAAACGTTACCATCCCGCACAAAGAAGCCGCGATGCGCTTGCTGGACGAGCTCGATCGGGTGGCGAAGCGAGTCGGCGCCGTCAACACGATCATCAACCGCGGGGGCAAGCTGCACGGCTACAACACGGACGTCGAAGGCTTCCTACGCGCGCTTAAAGACGACGCCGCATTCGATCCCAACGGCTGCGATGCCATCGTCGCTGGCGCCGGTGGCTCCGCCCGCGCGATCGCCGTCGGCCTCGTCGAAGCGGGCGCGGCCTCGATCACGATCGTCAACCGTTCGGCGAAGCGGGCGGCACAGCTTATCGCCGACGTCGGGCGATTTGCTGGCAAAACGCGCCTCGAAGCGACTGGCGCTACGACGGAAAGCTGGGCAAAGATGGCTCCTCGCGCGCAGCTATTGGTAAACTGTACTTCGGTCGGCATGGCCGGAGCAGCGGAGGAAGAGACGCCTGTGCCCGCCGGCCTTATCCGCCCGGAGATGCTCGTGTTCGACCTTATCTACCGACCCCTCGAAACCCGCCTTCTGAATGAGGCTGCCGATCGCGGCGCCCGCGTCCTCGGCGGGCTGCCGATGCTGATCTACCAGGGCGCGGCCTCGTTCAAGATCTGGACCGAGCAGGATGCGCCCGTCGACGTCATGTTCGACGCGGCCCGCAGAACGCTGGTTGAGGACGCCTGATGCTGCCGTACGCAATGGCCGCGATCTTCGTCCTGTTCCTGCTG
>JBDTOK010000051.1:0-14744 GCA_039933275.1 Chloroflexota bacterium
CCACCCGCAACGACGAACCCGAGCGCGCTTGCCGCCCGTTCGATCGCGACCGTGACGGCTTCGTCTATGGCGAGGGTGCTGCCGCCTTCGTAGTCGAAACACTGGAGCACGCCCAGGGACGCGGCGCCCGCATCTACGCCGAGCTCGCTGGCGGCGCCATCACCTCCGACGCCTACCACATCACCGCCCCGGACCCGTCCGGGGAACGCGCCTCCAAAGCAATCACCACCGCGCTTCAACGCTCGGGCCTGCAAGTCGAGGACGTCGATCTCATCGTCGCGCACGGCACCGGCACCCCTCTCAACGACGCCGCCGAGACCACTGCCATCAAGCGCGCGCTCGGCGAGCATGCATACAAGATCGCAGTCACCGGCCCCAAGTCGATGGTTGGCCACCAACTCGGCGCGGCCGGCGCCGTGTCCGCGCTGGCGGCAGTTCTCGCTATCGATCGCGGCGTCATCCCGCCAACCATCAACCTCGAGAACGCGGACCCCAACTGCGATCTCGACTACACCCCGCTCGTCGCGCGCAAAGCCGAATCGCGCGTCGCTCTCGTCAACGGCTTCGGATTCGGAGGGCAAAACGGTGTCGCCGCTTTCAAGCGATTCTCAACAAACGGTTCCTAGCGTGCTCGATCGCGAGAAGGATGACAGCCCTCGCCACAAGTGCTTCGGCTGCGGCGACCAGAACCCCGAAGGCCTGCACATCCACTTCGAGATCGAAGGTAAGCAAGCCATCGGCCGTTTCACCCCGCGAGCCAACCACGTCGGCTTCCCCGGCGTCGCCCACGGTGGTGTAGTCGCCGCCGCTCTCGACGAGGCAATGGGCTGGGCCATGTACGCCGCTGGTGCCTGGGCCGTCACCGCCCACATGGAAGTCCGCTACCGCCGCCCCCTCAAGCTGGCCGACGAAGTCATCGTAACCGCCGAAGTAACCCGTGACCGGGGCAAACGCCTCGAAGCGGAAGCCCGCCTCGAAACCCAGGCCGGGGACATCATCGCCGAATGCACCGGCCTCTTCCTCCGCATGCCCGAAAGCGAATCCTCCAGAGTTCAGGCGTCCTTCCTCGGCGATCCCACCGCGTAAAACGGGCGCGGCAACCGTAGGGTGCAGTCAGCGCAAACTCGAAACTCATTTAAACGACGAGGTACTTCGCGGTCGACTCGTCCCGATCTTGTCAAACGCCGCGCCCAAACGTCGCCCTCACTGCGAGCCTCCGCCAAACAAACCAACCACCCCATACTCGCGCCGCCCGCTATACTCGAACTCACATGCCAGATGTCCTTTCCCAAACACTCGCCCGCTTCTGCATGTCCCTCAGCACCAACGGCACCCGCATCGTTCCCCTCTCCGTCGCCAACAAACTTTCCCAACCCTTCGCTGACGCCGTCGGTGAAATCCTCGAAGGCAAGCGCGAGATCGCGATCCAGAACTACGCTCACATCCTCGGCCAGCCCGCGTACGATCCGCTCGTCCAGCGCACCGCCCGCGAATGCTTCCGCCAGTTCGGCCGCTACGTCACCGAGATCATGCACGTCCAGGGTTGGGGCTCGCTCAACGTCCTCGACCGCCTCGAAGTAGAAGGCGCCGAACACTTCGACGCCGCTGAAGCGCACGGCCGCGGCATCGTCTTCGTCAGCGGCCACTTCGGCGCTACCGAGATCGCCGCCGCCATGGCTGTCCTCCGCGGTTACCGCATCACCTCCGTCACAGAGCGCATCCGCCCTGACTGGCTGATGGAGTACATGATCGAGTCCCGCCGCCGCATGGGCATCGAGCTTCTCCCGACCGGCGGCTCCGGCGTCACCCTCCTCCGCACCCTCCGCCGGGGTGGCATGGCCGCATTCGTCGTCGACGCCAACATCGACCGTCCTGGCGCCGTTCCCGTCACCTTATTCGACCGCCAGACCACCTTCCCAGATGGTCCCGCTCGCCTGGCCCGTCTCGCCGGCGCCCCGCTCGTCTTCGGTTCCGCCGTCCGCCTCCCGCAGGGCAAGTACCGTGCCTTCGTCTACCCGCCGCTCATCCCGGACCGCACCGCAGACGCCACCGAAGACGCCCAGCGCATAACACAGCAAATCGCCACCATCTACGAGTCCCTAATTCGCCACTACCCCGACCAGTGGTACGCCTTCCGCGAAATGTGGCCGCGCCCTTCATCCTGAACTTGTCGAATCACCGCGATCAAAGATCGCCCGCAGGCTGAGCCGCGTCTAAGTCACACACGAAGCACGGGACAACGCAGTGCTGTAGAATCAGCGACACTCACATGAAACTCCACGTCAACGGCGAAGAGCGCGACGCCGACAACCCGCGCCGCAACCTCCTCAGCTATCTCCGATTCGACCTCGGCCTCACCGGCACCAAGTACGGCTGCGGCGAAGGCCTCTGCGGCGCCTGTACGGTCCTCGTCGATGGCCAGCCGCTGAAGTCGTGCATGAGCAACGTCGCCGCAGTCGCTGGTGGCGCCGTCACCACCATCGAAGGTCTCGCCGACAACGGCGACCTCCACCCCGTCCAGCAAGCCTTCATCGACGAGTCCGCCATGCAATGCGGCTACTGCATCCCCGGCTTCATTATGGCCGCCGCCGGCCTCCTCGACCGCGACCCGCGTCCCTCGCGCGACACCGTGCGCCAGGCGCTGTCCGGCAATGTCTGTCGTTGCGGTACATACCTTCGCATTGAGCGAGCCGTCATGCGCGCCTCGGGGCAACCGTGAGCGACGCCGGCCTCTCAATCATCGGCAGCGTCGAGCCCGGCTTTCCCCGCCGTGAGGGCTACGGCACCCGCGCTTACGGCAACACTGCCCCCTCCGGGCCAACGGCGCGCTGGCTTCTCGTCAAACCTGATGGCCGCGTCACTGTTTTCTCCGGCAAAGTCGAGTACGGTCAGAACATCCGCACGGGCCTCGCCGTCGAAGTCGCCGATGAGCTGCGCGTCCCACTTGCCACCGTCGACGTCGTCCTAGGCGACACGAATCTCACGCCGTGGGACATGGGCACGTTCGGCAGCCAGTCCACCGCGCGCGTCGGCGTCCAACTGCGCATGGCCGCTGCCACCGCCCGCGAAGTTCTCCTCGAGCTCGCCAGTCAGCGTCTCGACCTGCCAAGAGAAGACCTCGTTCTTCGTGACGGCAGCATTGCTTCTAAATCCGATCCCGGCCGCGCCTTCACCTACGCCGACCTTGTCGGCAACGAGGCGATCGAGCGTTACCTTGACGACGCCGCGCCTCTAAACGAGCCCGGCGAGATGACCGTCATGCG
Organism: Chloroflexota bacterium; assembly: GCA_039933275.1. GTDB lineage: Bacteria > Chloroflexota > Dehalococcoidia > SM23-28-2 > RBG-16-64-32 > DATKKM01. The sequence continues at coordinate 3,264 of JBDTOK010000051.1, forward strand.
CTCCGACGTCCGCCGCATCGACGCGATTTCGCGGGTTACTGGGGCCGCGCAGTACGCGCAAGACGTTCTTCGCCCCGGCATGCTCTACGCACGCATCCTCCGCGCGCCGTCCTTCGGCTCTCGTGCCGGCGAAGTCGACACAACCGCGGCCGAGCACATGCCCGGCGTCGTGCAAGTCGTCCGCGAAGGCGACATGATCGCCGTCCTCGCCGAAGATGATGAGTCCGCCGAACGCGCGCTGCACGTCGTCCAGGCGAAGTGGGAAGGCGGTTTCGAAGGCTCCTCCGTTGACCTGCCACGCATCCTTCTCGAGACGAAGCGCGATCCTGTCTCCGTGCAGCAGGTTGGCGACGTCGAAGAAGCTTTCACGCACGCCGACAACATCCTCGAAGAGACGTACTACGCTCCGCATATCACTCCGCTCCCGCTCGAGCCGCGCGCCGCCGTCGCAGAATGGGACGGCGATAAGCTCACGGTGTGGGCTGGGACCCAGCGCCCGTTCGGCCTGCGCAGCGAGCTCTCTGGAATGCTCCGCGTCCCGGAGGCCAACGTCCACGTCATCTCAATGGAGATCGGCGGTGGCTTCGGCACCAAGAGCTGGTACCCCACCGGCGTCGAAGCGGCGAAGCTCGCGCGCATCGCCGGGCGTCCGGTGCGCGTCGCCTACACCCGCGCCGAAGACCTCATCGAAGGCACGTGCCGCCCCGCCGCGCTCATCCAAGTGAAGAGCGCCTTCCGCTCCGACGGCACGATCACCGCCTGGCAATTCGAAGCAATTCACGCCGGCCCCACCGGCTTCATCGCCCACCGCGAGGCCAACACCCCGTACGCAATCGAAAACGCGATCGCCACCGTCTACTGCTCTGCCACCCTTGTGCGCGTCGGTTCGTACCGCTCGCTCGGCGCTGCGCTCAACAACTTCGCGCGCGAGTCACACATGGACGAGATTGCCGCCCAACTCAAGATCGATCCGTTCGAGTTCCGCATGCGCAACATGTCGGAGCCGCGCTACCGACACGTCCTCGAAGAAGCCGCCAATGCATTCGGCTGGTCGCCCGGCGCTGCCCCGACCAACCGTGGCTTCGGAATCTCCCTCGGCGAAGACGTTGGCAGTTACGTCGCGACCTGTGTAGAAGTTGGAATCGAAGCAAAGGACATTCGAGTTCGCCGCGTCGTTACGGCGCTCGATTGCGGCCTCGTTGTCAACCCCGAAGGCGTGCGCAACCAGGTCGAAGGCTCCACCGTCATGGGCATCGGCGGCGCGCTCTACGAAGCGATCGAAATCGGCGACGGCGTCATCCTCAATACTGGCCTCAGTCGCTACCAGGTCCCGCGCATCACGGACACGCCCGACATCCAGGTAGTTCTCGCCGGCGACCCAAACGAACCGTCTACCGGCGCCGGCGAGCCCGGCATCGTCACCATCGCGCCCGCCATCGCCAACGCCGTCTTCGACGCCACCGGCCAGCGCATCCGCGAGCTCCCCCTCAAGCGCCAGCTCCGCTAGCACAACGGTGCACCGCCGCCTAACGTCCGCTCATCTGAGGCTCTCGAAGGACCAGCATATCGCTCCACTTGGAATCCTCAATCTGAAGGCGAGATAGCGAATCGCATAGCCACGCCGCGCATCCCCTTATGCGCGAAATCCGCGCTATTCCGCGGCTACTTCTCTCGCCGCTCGCGCAACTTTCGCATCCACTCCCGCACCTTCTCCTCATACCCCAACTCGCCCGGCACGTAATACTGCCGCCCCGAAAGCGAGTCCGGCAAATGCTGCTGCCCGGAAAAGTGACCCGGGAACGAGTGGTCGTATGCGTAGTCGCGGCCGTGGCCCATCTCCTTCATCAGCGGCGTCGGTGCGTTGCGCAGGTGCAGGGGCACCGGCTCCGCCTGCGTCACTTGCGCGTCCTGCAGAGCGCGCCCGTACGCCTCGCCCACGGTGTTCGACTTTGGCGCTGTCGCCAGGTAGAGCGTTGCCTCCGCCAGCGGGAAGAACCCCTCCGGCATTCCGATGAAGTGCACCGCCTGTTGTGCCGCGACCGCCACCTGCAACGCCGCCGGATCCGCCAGCCCAACATCTTCCGACGCCAGGATCACCAGCCGCCGCGCGATGAAGAGCGGGTCTTCGCCGCCCTCCAGCATTCGCGCTAGCCAGTACAGCGAAGCGTCCGGGTCCGAGCCGCGCAGCGACTTGATGTACGCCGAGATGATGTCGTAGTGCCAGTCACCCGCGCGGTCGTAGAGCGCCGCGCGTTTCTGCAGCGCTTCGTCGATGTGCTCCGTCGTCACCACCCGCTTGCCGCTCGCGTCTGGGCGAGCCGTCTGCGCCGCCAGCTCGAGCGCATTCAACGCAATGCGAGCGTCCCCGCCGGAGATGCTTGCCAGCGCCATCAGCGTGTCGTCGTCTACGGTCGCCTTCATCGCACCTATGCCGCGCTCATCGTCCACCAACGCGCGTCGCAGAATATCCGCCACTTGCTCTGGCGTCAGCGGCTGCAGCCGGAACACCCGCGATCGCGACAGCAGCGGAGAGATCACCTCAAACGATGGGTTCTCCGTTGTCGCGCCGATCAGCGTGATCGTCCCGTCCTCGACATAAGGCAGAACGACGTCTTGCTGCGCCTTGTTGAACCGGTGGATCTCGTCGATGAACAGTATCGTCCGCGCCGCACTCTCTCCAAGCCGCTCCGCCGCCTCGCCAACAACCCGTCGCAAGTCAGCCACGCCCGACGACACCGCCGACACGTTGTCGAAGCGCGATCCCGTCATCGAAGCGATGATCCGCGCCAGCGTCGTTTTCCCCGAACCCGGCGGTCCCCACAACATCATCGAAGGCACGCGGTCTTCCTCGATCGCGTGGCGCAGCGCATGCCCGGCCCCCACGATATGCTCCTGCCCGACAAACTCCTCCAGCGACCGCGGCCTCATCCGCGCCGCCAGCGGTGCCTGCTTCGCCGCCCGCGCGCGGGCAGCCTCTGCAAACATGTTGAGCGGATTCTTCGATCCAGCCCGTGACGGCCTCTTACTCGGCATGCGTCAATTATCGCAGAGCGGGCCGATTCCCCATTTCCTACTTCCCATTTCGCACATCCAAATTGATCCGAAACGCCTCATGCGATCGCTCAAACCCCACCCGCTCGTAAAACCGGTGCGCTTCCGTTCGCCGCTTGCCGCTCGTCAGAGATACCTTGTAGCAGCCAGCCTTCCGTGCCTCTTCCACCGCGTGCTTGATCAGCAACTCCCCGTAACCCTTCGAGCGCGCCTTCTCGTGCACCACCATGTTCTCGATGATCGCGAACGGCGTCGCCCGGTGCGACAGGTTCGGGACGATGATCAACGCCAGCGTCCCCAGCACCTTCTTCCGCTCCTCCAGCACGAAGATGTGCAGCCCCGGCGTCTCCTCGATCCGCCGCATCGTCAGGTGGTACTCATACGGCAGCGGCGAGCCCAGATCCTCCCGGTCCGGCACGTCCGGCGCCAGCTGCGCCAGGAGCGCCACCACCTGCGGCAGGTCCGCCTCTTTCGCCTCACGGATTTTCGGCATGCCGCGATTATATGTGCCGAATCGATTCACCTTTCGCCGATGTTGCGCGTTTACAAAGAAAAGCACCCTTTACTGCCGAAAGGAGCCGCAATGAACGGCCTGTCCTCTCGAATTGCCGGTATGTCGGCCATCCTCTTCGTCGTCGCCATGGTCGTTGGCGTCAACCTCGCCTTCGATTCTCCCGACACGGATGCCACTGATTCAGAATGGACCGCCTGGGTCAAAGACGGTGGTAACCTTGTACGGAACATAATCGGCGGCTACACGATGGTCGTTGCCGCGATTCTCTTCATCATCTTCATCGTCGCCATGTACCAGCGTTTCAGAGCGAACGACGGAGACGGCGGCTGGGCGACTGTCATGCTCGCTACGGGCCTCGGTTGGGCCTCCGCCCTGGCAATTGGCGCCATCCTGATCGAGACGATCCCAGGCACTATCAAGTTCGGCCAGGGCCCGGAACCCACCGCTGAGACGGCGCGCTGGGTTACCCAGACAGGATTCGGCGTCATGTTAGTAGCGGGCGGACTGTGCGCGGGCGCCGCCGCAGCAATCATGAGCGCCCTCATCCTGCGCACCAAGGCGTTGCCGGCGTGGCTCGGCTACTTCGGGTTCCTCGGTGCCATCGGCATGTTCGCCGCTGCCTTCTTCCTGCCAATGATCATCTTCGGTCTCTGGATGCTGGCGATGGGCGTCGTCCTCATCATGCGCTCGGACTCACCAGCTATGGCGGCGTCTAAGGCCTAGCCACAAACACGAACCCGTCGCCGTACTCCGCCACCAGCGGCTCGAAGCGCGCCATGATCTCGCGCAGACGGCCGCTGGCGTAGTCTCGGCGGATCGTGTCTAGCGCTTCTCGGCGCTCGCGCTCCGGCACGCGCTTGAGCACGGCCGTGTTCATCACCGCGTCCTCGTTCTCCAGGAAAGCCCGCGGATCGTGTTTCAGCGCCTGGAACGACCCATCGATCGTGTCCGTGTAGTGCACCACTCGCGTCTGCACATCGGCGAACCCCGCATCCCTTAGCGCCGCGACCGTCTCGCTGGCCGGCTGATAGTGGTGCAGCGGCGCCGCGTCCAGCAGCGCCGGGAAGTAGTTCATCACCCAGTTCGCCGTCACTGTCTCCCGCGTCGACACTTTCAGCACCAGCGGCCCGCCGCGCAGGACCCGCCGCGCCTCCTTCAGCGCCAGCCTCCACTCCGCGATATGGCCGAGCACGTTCACAGACACCGCGCAGTCAAACGACCCGTCCTCGAACGGCAACCGCGAACCGTCCATCACCACGAAGTCGATATCCGGCAGCTTCCGCCGAGCCTGCCGCACCATCGCAGGCGAGTAGTCAGCCAACGTCACCCTGAACCCCGCCTGGCTCAGGGGCAGCGCAAAGTTGCCAGTTCCGCCGCCAATATCCAGCAGCGAGCGTCCCGTCGGCTCCCCCAGCGCCTCCCGTATCGGGTTGAGCACGCTGGGACTGGCGCCGCGGCTATCGTCGTACGTCTGTGCCCAGGCGTCGTAATCGATGCTCACTCCCGAATTATCTCACTGCAAGACGGTTGTAAGGGCCGCACGCTCGCGCCAACGCCTTTTGTCATGCTCCCGCTCCTACTCTGAGTTCGTACAACTGCAACTGAAAGGGGCCGCGACTTGGCAAAGATGGATGCCTTCACGCTGATCGAGCAGGACCACGAACGCTTCCGCAAGCTCTTTAAGGATTACGAAGCGAAGGGCGATCGCGCCTACAAGGGCAAGCTGGAAATCGCGCAGACGATCTACAAAGAGCTGGCCATCCACGAGACGATGGAAGAGGAGATCTTCTACCCCGCCATCCGTGAACACGCCGACAAAGAAGGCGTCGACCTCGTTCTGGAAGGCTTCCAGGAGCACCACGTCGCCGACCTCATCGTCGACGAGCTTAGAGAGTTGGACATCGAGGACGAGACCTACGACGCCAAGTTCAAGGTCTTGCAAGAGAACACCGAGCACCACCTCGACGAAGAAGAAGAAGAGTTGTTCCCGAAAGCGAAGAAGGCGTTGGGCGACCGCGCCGTCGAAATCGGCGAGCAGATGGCCGCCCTGAAGGAAAAACTGTTGGCGGAGGGAGCACCGGACCGCTAGCGGCCTACCCTCGCAGAAAGAAAGCACGATGCAAAGCACAGCATTCACCCACACGGCGCCGACAACTTTCCAGTTCCAGACTCAGCCCACCGGGCGAAACCCCTGGGTTAGCGATCACGTGCTTCTCGGTCTGTCTTTCTGGTGGGTGCAAAACAGCCGCTCCGCCATTCAAGACGTGCGCGGTGAAGTGGGCGAGGTGTTCCGCTCCCTGCAGCATCAGCTGCAGTAACTAACTCGAAGGCTCGGAGAAGGCGCTCGGCGTAAGCCGAGCGCTTTCACTTCTGCTCGGGCACCGTGATGCGCCGCAGCGCCAGCGACGCGGGCAGCTTCCGTGCGTCGTTCAGCCATGAGCGCAACTCAGGCTCGATCTGCGGCGCGCGCTTCAAAAGGTTTCGCAGCGCCGCCGACACCGCCATCCAAACCGGCCGCCGTTTATCCGCCGCCAGCGAGGACAACACCTCGAGCCCAACCTCCACGTGCTTCGCGCCGTTCGCCGCCACGAACACCATCGCCGCATTCCACCGCTCCATCTCCCCGTCCGACTTCGCCCACGCCCGTATGTGCGCCAGCGTCTGCTTCGGATAGTGCCCCAACAATGCACTCCCCAGTGCGAACGGTCCGGCGTTGCGCTTCACTTCCTCCGCCTCATCTCGCACGAGCACATCCGCCAGCGTCAGCAACGGCTCGGCGCGCTCCGGCTTCTCCCGATCCGCGGCACCCATCAGCGCAATGCAAACCGCCCGCCGCACAAACTGCGACTCATCACGCAGCCAGTCCTCCATCACCGGATACATCGCCTCGAAGTCCTCCGCAAACGCCGTCGCCGCTGCGCTGCCTGCCCACTCCCGCACCTCCCAGTTCGCATCGCCTGCCAACCGCCTCAACGCCGCGATCGCTTCCCTCGGATGCTGCGCGTACGTCTTCGCCAGTAGGATCGCCCCAACTTCCTTCGCAGTGTTGTTCTCGTGCGTCGCGAACCAAAGCGCCATCTCCGGCAACGCGCCGCCCTCAACGAGCTTCACGATCTCCTTCGCCACGGCTCGCTTTTGCGTAGCAGGCGCCGTCCCCGCGTGCGAAGTCGCCTGCGATTCCAGCGCTGCCACAGCGCCATCGCGGTCGCCGCTCGCAATCGCCTCGCGAAAAGTCGTCAGCCTTTCAGGTGGGATTCTCGTCACAGGTCGTCTCCTCACGCCGTATGATACTGCCGCCATGGTCACCGCCGCGTCGCTCAAGAAAATCGCCGAAGGCCGCGAAGCCGAGATGTTCGAGTGGGAGGGCGACCGCGTCCTCCGCCTCTACCGCAGCGACTATCGCCCCGGTATGCCCGAACAACAGGCGCGCCTCCTTCGCATCGCCAACGCGTGCGGCATCCGCGTCCCCGCCGAGTTCGGCATGGTCGAGGTAGACAATCGCCCCGGCGTCATCCTCGAGCGTCTCTCCGGCCCTGATCTACTCACTGAACTCGGCGCGAAGCCATGGCGTCTCTTCCAGGTGGGCGGTGTTTGGGGTCGCTTGCACGCGCAGATCAACTCGAAGCAAGCGCCGCAAGATCTCGAGACAACCCGCGCCCGCTACACGCGGCTCATTACGCAGTCACCGCTCGTCCCCGATCAGTTCCGCACGCCGGCGCTCAAGCAACTCGAAGCGCTGCCAGACGGCGATCGACTAAGCCACGGCGACTTCCACCCCGCCAACATCATGCGCGCCGACGGTGACTTCGCCGCCATCGATTGGAGCAACACAACCCGCGGCCCCGCCGAAGCTGACTACATCCGCAGCTACATGCTCGCTACGCTCGGCGACCTGCCGCCCGGCACGCCAACCCTCATCCGCACGATGGCGATATTCGGTCGCCGCATCCTCCGTAACATCTACAACCGCAACTACTGCCGTATCCTCAAGCCCGATCCCGCCGTTGTTCAATCGTGGCGATTCCCCGTTCTCGTCGGCCGTTTCTCCGAGGGTATCGAAGCAGAGTTCGAAGCTTTAACAAAAGCCATCCGCGCCCTCTCGAAGTGACACCTGCACAGCCGTCACGTAACCTGAAAGAGTGATACGGCGTACCCGCCTCGCGCTGCTGTCCGCGATTCTCCTCGTTTGCCTTGGTGTTGCGGCTTGCGGCGGCGATGACTCCCCCTCAAACACCACCAGCCCGACTGCTGCTGGCCAGCACACTACGCCGGCCACTACGCCAGCGCCCACTGCCAGTCCGGTCGAGGTGCTCTATGTCGTGCAAGATGGCGACACCCTCGCTGGCATCGCCGAAGCCTACGGCGTCACCATCGACGCGCTGACGCAGGCCAACGCCATCAGCGATCCAGACAGCCTCAAGATCGGCGACGTCCTCACGATCCCCGGGATCACCGTCGCCCCGGTGCCCGCGACCGCTACGCCCGCTCCCACCGACGGCGAAACACCCGTCCCAACCGATACGCCGCCTCCGTCCGCCGAAGTCACCACCCTCCAGCTCGTCGACAAGGAGCACTCACTTCCGGCGCTGTATCTCCCTGACGACGTCACGCCTGTCCCCGCCGCCTACGTCGCGCCTGGCTACACCGCCACCCTCAGCGCCGCCATCCTCGGCCCACTCGAGGCGATGCTCGATGGTGCCAACGCCGCCGGTTACGATATCCGAGTCGTCTCCGGCTTCCGCTCCTACGCCGACCAGCAGTACACCTACAACTACTGGGTCCAACAGCTCGGCGAGACCGAGGCCAACCGCATCAGCGCCATGCCCGGCCACAGCGAGCACCAGCTCGGCACCACCGCCGACCTCGGTTCAGGCTCCCTCGGTTGGGACCTGCAAGACGGCTTTGGCGCCAGCAGCGAAGGCCAGTGGCTGGCCACCCACAGCGCCGAATACGGCTTCGTGATCAGCTACCCCGAAGGCAAAGAAGCCATCACCGGCTACGCCTACGAACCATGGCACTTCCGCTACCTCGGCGTGGAGGCCGCTGCGGCCTACGCAGCCAGCGGCCTAACTCTCAACCAGTACCTCGCCACCCCGCAGTAGGTGCCCCCGTCGGTTGTTTCCTGTTGGTCGGGACCCCAGCCCTGACCCGACCGCCCGCAAGGCCTACTTGGGGTTAGGCTTTAGCCTGACCACTTCGCCGCTCCTTCCGTTCAAGCGCACACACTTAATCGACGCCGCGCTCATCGTGAGGTTCTCGAAGCGCGGGAAGCAATCACCCGCAAGAACGGACACATCTAAGGCAGCGAAGGCCTCACCGCCAGGCAACGTCGCGTTCGGCGTGCGTTCTTACAACTCCAAATGCAAATACAGCGTCTGCTGCCCCGGCTCATCATCCGCATTCGAATACAAATGATCGTTGTACCCCGAAAGCCGGAACCCCGTCCGCATATAGAAATCGATCGCAGGCGCATTGTCCGCGCGAGGCTCCACCCACAGCGCGACGTGCCCTCGCTGCCTCGCCCACGCCATCGCCGCTTCCAACAATGCGCGCCCCGCACCCTGCCGACGCGCCCCTCGGTCCACCGCAAAGTCCGTAATCTCCGCCGAATTCGCCCAGCCCGGAACGATGACCATCAGCAGCCCGACCGGAACCCCCGCCGACTCCGCCACAAAGAACGCATCCAGCATCGACTTCGCGTGCATCAGCCGCTCCACTGGGTACGCGTTGTACACCGCATCCCGCGACTCCGGCCGGTCCTGCCATTTGAACGACACCGTTTGCTCCGGCGGCGTCCCGGAGCGTTCGATGCGAAGAAAGCGATCCGTCGGGTACGTCAGATCGAACCCGGCGATCGCCTCGAAATCCTCTTCCCTCGCCTCACGAATCTCAATTCCCACTCTGTTCCTGCTTCCTACTATCTTCGGCCGTTAGCGTGTCTTGTGGTTATCCCACGTCTCCCAGTGCGTCACCTGCTCCACCGGCTTTCGCGTTCCCTCCCCGAACTTCCCCTTCGGCCAGCCCATCGGGATCATCGCCATCGTCTCCCACCCATCCGGTACGCCCAGCAGCTCTCGCGTCTCTTTCTCGTGCCCCCGGTGCAGCGTCGTGAGCGTCGTACCAAGTCCAAGCGCGCGAGCCGCCAGCATCAAGTTCTGCACCGCCGGGAAAATGTTAGGCCCGATCCCAGACGTGTCTGCCAGCCCGCTCGTCCGCGCCGCCGCAAAGATCAACACCGGTACGTCCGCGATGTTGTTTGCCAGGTGATCCGCCGACTTGAACGTCCGGGCCATCGCCGGGTTCGACATCATCGCCTCGCGAGCTGGCCCGTACGACTGATTCCACTGTTCCAAGTACCACTCACCGATCTTCGCCTTCTTATCGCGGTCGGTCACTACGATAAAGCTCCAAGGCTGCGCATTCCCCCCGCTCGGCGCGCGAATCGCCGCCTCCAGCACTTTCCACACCAGCGCCTCATCGACGGGGTCAGTCTTCAGCCGGCGCATCGCCCGCTGCGTATTCATCGCCTCAAAAATGTCCATCATCGCCCTCCGGCTCAATCAGCAAACAACAATCGTCAAACATGGAGCAATAGAGCACACAACCACGTACGGGCGCAACGCCTTCTCCCAAGAGAATCGCCCTGCGCCGTCAGCCCTCGCGTAGGTGCCACCCTCGCACGCTGCGCCCCGGCGACCGCTACACCACCAGCAACCATCCCACGGCCAACCAGAATGCGCCTCTCCCGTCCGCCTCAGGCGGAGGAGAGGGCTGGGAGTGGGGCCCGACGCAGCGCTAAGCGCTAGCGGCCGGTGGCGGTGCGCTGGCCGCTGGCGGTATCTCCCGGGGCGCCGATCGCGCTCCACCACCTTCGTGCGGTATCACCCCGCTAGCCCGCAAGAACATCGAGATCATGTCTACCGGTATCGGGAAAACTACCGTGCTGTTGCGCTCCGAAGCGATCTCCGTCAGCGTCTGCAAGTACCGCAGCTGCAGCGTCGTCGGCTCGGCCGCCATCACGGCACCCGCCTCCGCCAACCTGCGTGAAGCCTCGAACTCACCTTCGGCGTGAATCACCTTGGCGCGGCGCTCACGTTCGGCCTGCGCCTGCCGGCTCATCGCGTTGATCATGTCCGGCGGCAGCGAGACGTCTCGCACCTCGACGATCGTCACCTTCACGCCCCACGGCTCCGTCGACTCATCGATGATCGTCTGCAGCTTTTGGTTGAGGTCGTCGCGCTTGCTCAGCAGCTCGTCCAGATCCGACTGACCCAGCACACTTCTCAGCGTCGTCTGCGCTACCAGCGAAGTAGCGCGGTAAAAGTCGACGATACGTGTCACCGCCATCTCCGGGTCGAGCACCCTGAAGTAAACGACCGCGTCTACCTTCACCGTCACGTTGTCGCGCGTGATGACGTCCTGCCGCGGCACATCCAGCGTCACCACACGCAGGTCGATCTTTACCATCCGCTCGATGAACGGAATGATGAAGAACAGCCCCGGCCCGCGGGCGCCCACCAATCGGCCCAGCCGGAAGATCACTCCGCGCTCGTACTCCTGTACCACGCGAATCGCCAGGAAGAACAGTGGGATCGCCCAGATGTATCCCAGTCCCGTCAGCCCGCGCGCGAGCCAGTTCGGTCCGGGTATGCGCTTTACCTCCGGCTCGTCAGGGGGTTGTTGTGTCATGATGGCGCTCCTTCTGATTTCTGCTTGCGTACTTTGAGCCGCAGCCCTTTGATTTGCGTGACGATTACCTTGTCGCCGGGATGAACGATGCCGTCCTCCGCCACCGCCGTCCACGTTGCGCCGTCGAAAAATACGAACCCCTTCGGCGCCAACGCCGATTTGGCCACCGCGATCTTACCCACGATCGTCTCTTTCCCCATCCGAGGCGGCATCTTGCGTATGCGCAT
>JBDTOK010000052.1:0-14622 GCA_039933275.1 Chloroflexota bacterium
CTGGGCGAGTATCTCGCCACAGTCTAGGTGTCCGGAAAAGCGGGGTAGGGTCACTCCTTCGGAGGGTGTGGACCTAGCCGCGAAGGATTCCGCACAGATCTAGATCGCCTGACAGGTGTTTAGGAGGTTCATCACGGCGTCGTCACACGGCTATCACATCTGCATCACTGGCTTCCCTCAACGCGACCGGCGATAGCACTAAGCTGAAGCCTCGGCAGCATCCGCTGTCGTCACACCGTCGCCACTCTCGCTTGCGACGTTAGATCGTGACGTACGACACGCGGCGGCTGGCCGTTGCTTACTAGCCGTCCGTCATCATTTTAGGCACGCTCCGCAACCGGGGGCGTCGGAGATGGTCGGGAGGCTGCGGCTGGATATCCTCGAACTATTGTCGCGTGAACTCACCCGAGCCTAGCGCTCCCGAGCAATATTCACGGCCGAGCGCCCTCATTTTCAGCCTCTACGATCTTGTCGACAATCCTGCCGGAAACTCTTTGACAATTTTTGGAAACTCCCCGATATTTCGCCTCGCCTGGAAAGCGAAGTCTTACGGTTTAAGGGCAGCGAGTGACGAGACTCGCTCCCTGCCCGAAGCTGGCCCCGCCTTAGTTAATAGCTTGGCCGATGTCGCGGCAATCGGGGTGCGGAATCTCGATGTCCGGCCAAGCGATGACGTGAAGCGCGTCAACCGCATCGACCTGGGAGTCGCAGGTGACGTCGCCCCAGACGTTGGTGAAGCCGCCGGCCGGGACCGCTCCACCGATGTCTGGACACTCGCCCGGCGTCGTGCCGTTATTCAGCTCCGCAGCGTATTCGAGAATGAGCACGACGTCATCGGTGTTGATGGCGTGGTCGCAATTGACGTCACCCTGCAGTAGTCCCGGGCCTAACGTGGTTGTCGGCAGGGGTGTTTTCGTTGGCGAGGCAGTCGCTCCCGTGGCGACGCCCCAGTCGGGCTCGTATGCGTTGTCGGTCGTGACCGGTTGGAGGTCTCCGCCAGAGGTGTCCATCGTGTAGATGCCGAACGTGTCAGTGTCTGGGCGGTCGCTGTAAAAGACGATGCGTGTGCCGTCCGGCGAAAAGGCTGCATCCTCGTCTGAGATAGGAGCGTTGTTGGTTAGTTGCTGAGGCGTGCCGCCGCCGGCGTCCACCACGCAGATTTCGCGGTTCGCGTCGCCCGGGTCACACATGTATACGATCTGGGAGCTATCCGGCGACCAGTTTGGATTGTAGTCGGGAGTGTCATTGTCTGTGATGCGCATGGGGTTCGACCCGTCGGCGTCGGCGACGAAGATATCCGTGTCGTTTTCGCCGGGGTCGTTGTGCCCGTAGGCGATCTTCGTTCCGTCCGGCGAAAACGAGGGCATCGTATCGACGCCGGAGGATCCGATCAGCATTTGCGGATTGGCGCCACCGCTCGCGTTGACGATCCATAGTTCGATGTCGGTGGGTTCCGTGCGGCGCAGGAAGACAATCTTCTGACCGTCGGCGGACCAGGCGGGGCCGGAGTCCTGCCCGTCGTTCGTCGTCCGTCTCGTTTCGCCGCTGCCATCTGCGTTCATGACGTAGACCTCGGCGTTGCCATCGCGTTCGCTGACGAAGGCGATGCGCGTGCCATCGGGCGACCACACGGCGCTGTAGTTGCGCCCGGCGTCGGTGAGGGGAATGGCTGTACCGCCGTTGTTAGGGATGCGGTAGATTTGTTCGGCGCCAGTACGGTCGCTGTCGAAGACGATGTCGCCGTTTTGTCCCGGAAACGCGGCGCGACTAGGGGATGGCCGGAGCAGAAGTGCTGAAGCTGCGGCGATGCTGGCAGCGAGGATCAACCCGCCGAGGATGGAGAGGTTGGCGTTCGCGTGGGCTGAAAGCTTCACGGGCTCCTCCTTGCAATGCGGTCAGATGAGCGGTGCACAAACGACGACAGTGTGAGGGGATTATAGCGAAGCGGAAAACGCCGCTTCTATGCGGAGTCTAGAAGAGTCATATCGGTCCGCGGGCGAGCCAAGTTTGTCGCTAGGGCGCCGGCGTGCCTCCGGTTGGCTCCAGGTGCCAGACGAAGTGGTACGTGAGGCTGCCGAGCACCTCGGTGTGGTCTCCTTCGAATGAGATGTCGGGGCCATCTTCGGTGTTTGGCGTCATCAGGGCATACAAGAACAAGCCGGCGTCGAAGCCTTGGTGCTCGATGTGCGACGGATCGCCCGGGCAGGTTACGACCATGATCGCCGACGGGTCGTACGCGTTCGCGATTAGCGAGTGGAAATCACCGGGACCAACGACGACCAGGAGGCCTGCGGCGTTTTCAGCTCCTGTATATGGAACTCCCGGGAAGCCGACGGTGGTCTCGCCGTCGCCGACGCAATCGCCATACGTTCCGTGCCCAACCCAGTGGACCGGACCCGAGCCCGCTGCGAGGTCGTAGTAGACGTCGCCGGGCTGATCCTGGACTGCGCGCGCGAGGAACGTGACGTTGACGTGGCCGCTGTTGTACATCACATCGGTATCGCCGTTCACGTAGTGTAGCGTCGTCTCAACGTAGCCGGTGACGACGTTGCAGCCGAAGTCATCGCCGATCACGCGCGGGGCGTTGTGAACTGGAGTAGGCAAGTCGCCGGTGATGTTGCTGTTACTGATGATCAGTACGACCTCTTGCAGGTCTTGCGGATACGGCTCGGGGCCGTCGCTCTTTTGGTCGCGGCAGAAGGTCTTGACGATGCTGTTTGACCAGTCTTCCGGCTCCGTCCACTGGCCATCGATCTTCTGGATCGCCCAGACGTGGGCACCGGCGATGGGTTGGAGGTTGTTCTCGATGATGATGTGTCGCACGGCCGCGCCAAAGGTGTAGTGATAGTAGACGGAGGCGAGCGGTTTGACCGGCAGGCTGAGCGTCTCATCGTTCGCGGTTAGAAAGTAGTAGTCCCGGTTGATGCGAGGATGCAGGTTCTGCGGAAACGTAGAGTCTGGTGCGTCCTTGTATTGCCTCACAACCGGGTCTTTGTTCCAGTTGCGGACGGTGAAGTCGTCGAAGTTGTCGTTCAGCGGGAAAACTTGGTCCACGGCGTTGATGCCGTTTTTGCCGGTAGCTCTTGCCTTGTCCCAGACCTGCGACACAATTTGATCGCCGCGCTCCATTGATGCGTGCAGGAAGAAGAGCCACGAGCCGTACTTGTCGTTGTCGTCTGGCGTCTCGCGATTGAGCGTCTTGTCCAAGCCCTGGTAGAGACCACGCGCCTGGTTGTAGGCGTAGGTTGGCGTCTTGTGCAGAATCTGCATCACGCGGTAGGCAGTCCACGTCGCTGTGCTTTCGTAGAGCCAGCTGGACTCGTGCGCGTCGTACGAATACTGGCTGACGTGCGTGAGCTCGTGGGCGATGGTGTCGAGCATATTGTTGTAGTCGGCGAGCTTGCCGGCGTTGACGATGAGATAGCCGGAGGAAGTATTCCCAACGTTGGGTGTAGCACGCCGAGCCATACCGAAGTCGCTGTTGGCAAGGCAGTGGACGGTGTCGTTGGGATGAGCCTGGCAGTAGGCGTCCCTGGGATCGATGCCGGGGCTCACGAAGTAGAAGTCGATGGCGCCGTCTGGATTGACCTCGACGCTAGGATCGCCGGGCTGGTCCGAGTTCGGGTAGACGAAGAGCCCAAGCATCGCCGTCCAGACTGTAGAAATCGGATCGACGAAAGGCTGCTCCGCGCCGGGTGCTCCAAGCGCCCAGACCCGTGCGTTCGTGCCGGGGATGAGGCTGCTTTGCCACGCGACACCGGCTGTGCCAACGTCCTGGGTCGACGCGGCTGTGCTGAAGACGCTCGTTGGATCGCTTGGGCGAACGCGATACGGTGCCAGGTCAGCGAGCACCGTGGGGCTGAGTGTGCCTTCGTTTTGGTCGATCTCTTCGAAGAGCTCGTTGCCGGCTTCCCAATCGATGACGTCGCTGCTGTATTCGGGTGGCAGATCAGGGCTGGCGAAGAGGGCTTGCGCGCGGTAGAGGAGGGACTGCTCGTAGGTGATGTCGCCGGCCTGGAGGGCAGCGGCGATCAGCGACTCGCTTGTGGGGGGCGTTAGCGAGGCACCGACCGCCGCACAGTCGGGGATATCGTCGTTGCCAAGGGAGCCGGCGAAACGGAGGATGCGCACAGCGTCGGTGGCGTCGGTGTCGCCGTCGCAGTCAACGTCGCCCGCTCCGCTTGCACAGCCGGCGGTGGCCGTGATGCCAGCGGTAGTCTGCAGTATCTGCAGCGAGTCGACCGCGTCCGCCGCGCCTGAGCAGTTGACGTCGCCCTGGACGGAGGTCACGGCGCTCGCGCTGGAGATTGCGCTGCCGTGACTGATTGAGAGAACGCCAAGGAGAATTGCGGCTGCAAGCAAGCGCAGAGGCAGCCGGCCTAGGTATCGCCAGGTCGTCGTTCTCATCATGCGTCTCCGTTAACTCAGCTTCGTTAGGAAAGGCGATCGGTGATCTTGTTAGACACGTTGTCGAGGACTCTGCCGGAGTCACCGTCCTGCGTCGTCGCGAAGATGTCGATGAAGTGCGCGCCCGTCGCGAATTGGATTTCGAGGTGCTGGGCGTCGTACCAGCAAGCCTTGTCGGCCAGGCCGTCGATGCCCTCCTTCGAGTGGCAAGCGAGGTCGACCATCTGCCCGATAGCGTCGGTGTGGCCGGGCGAGTTGTAGTAGGTGAGCGATACAGAAGCGATCGTAGTGTCCGACACCCACGAGCACGAGCCTGCGTCGGCGGCGACTCCGCCGGACACCGGTATTTGCCCGAGGCTCGTGAAGACAGGCTCCCCAACGCTCTCGCCGAGCGCGTCTTCGACCTCCGACTTTGTCAGCAGGTCGCAGGCGCTCGCGATGTCCGAGCCGCCGTTGTCCGCAGGAGCTGTGCCGATCGGCGCGGACGTGACGGTTGACCCACCCGCGGTGGTGGATGTGGTGTTGCTCGTCGCCGACGATTGACCCCGGTTAGTGGAGGTAGGTGCCGTCGTGGCTTTGTCGTCGTCTCCACCGCAGGAGGCTAGCAGGCTCCCTCCGAGGACTAGCGTGAGCAAGAGTATGAGTGAGCGTAGCGCGGTCATGATGCCCCCTTTCGGTTAGGGCGGAGGCCGCCAGACGAACAACGCTTGGATGTGAGCCCGGCGATCTCCGGCCGAGATGAGCATTCCATGGCCGGAAAGGCACGGCATCGGCAAAGGTGCGCAGTTGGACGGGCGAAGTTCGGCGTTCTTCGGAGAAGATTTGGCAGACGGTGCGTACGCCGGCGTTCAGGTCAGGCGGTGGCGGAAGGCGTAGGCGATGGCATCGCCGCGGGTGCGGGCGCCAATCTTGGCGTAGATGTTCGTGATGTGGCGCCCAACAGTCCGCACGCTGAGGTCGAGCTCGTCGGAGATGGCGCGGCTCGTGCGTCCCCCGGCGACGAGCGCGAGGACTTGCCTCTCGCGCGGGGTCAGGACGCTCGGCGGTGGGTCCGACGCGTCGCGCGGCGCAGCGGGCACGGCGTGCGGCTCGTTCATAAAACTGCGAATCGTGGCGGCGATCTCCGGGCCGGTGCCATCGAAAAACGGCACGATCCACGTGCCTTCGTAGAGAGCCAACCGCGCGTTCGGGACAGTGGACGCCATCTCGCGAGCCATTTCCACAGTGATCGTCGCAAGGCCCAGGCGGTGGAGGACGAGCGTGGGAGCGAGGACTCGACTCATAGCTTTTGTGACGTCGATTTTGCGCAGTTCTCTGACGGCGGCCTTCGCGCCTTCCTCGGTCACCGAGTCGCGGATGTAGTCGAGGAACCAGGCGGAGGTGGTGCCGCCTTCGTACTCGGAGAGCCGCAACGATTCCGCTCTGCTCCAAAAGTCCCAGTCCTCGTCCATCAGCGACTCCAGCAGTTTGACGCGCGGGCCGCGGCCGTAGTCTGCGCCGCGAGGGTAGCAGCACCAGAGCACGAGATGCGAGACCCGTTTGGGACACGCCGCCGCCAGGTTGATGGCGATGCCGCCCGAGTGCCCGAAGCCAAAGAGACCGAACGTCTCCAGGCCAAGATGATCGGCGATGGCGAGAATATCCTTCGCATACGCCTCGATCGAGAAGTCAGATACTGCTCGGTCTGAAAGGCCGGCGCCACGGCAGTCGTAGCGGATGACGGTCATCCCCGACGCCAGGTCTTCGTAGAACCTGCGCTGTGGCTTGAACGCCCACTCCTTGCGGATGTTGCTGTAAGGCATGGGCGGCATATTAAAGAGGGCCGGCCCTCTGCCAACAACCCAGAAGGCGATCTTCACGCCGTCCGAGGTAGTCGCGTATTGGACCTGGGGCTCGTTCAGTGGCTCAGGCATCGTTGTTGGATGTTATCAGGCGCTTGCGGTTGGCGGCCCGGTGCCCGATCGCCAAGTGCCGGCTTGCCCGCACCCTGGTGCAGGCGTCATCGGCCGGCCCGCTGCGAAGGCGGCTGACGCGCTGCGCGTCGGCCGAACGACGTCGCCGTCAGAGTTGGCGTCTGCGAGGTCCGCGCAGCCAGCGCCGGGATCGATTCCGGCGAAGTCGCTCAGCGCTGGGATGACGTCGTCAGTGTCCACGTCGCCGTCAGCGTCACCTTGCGTCGCCGTCGCTGCGGTCGTGCGCGTGGGCAGGTCGCCCTGCACGACCGCGTCGAAGCCCGTCACGCTGGTCATATCGCTCACGTCGCATAAGCCTCGATGTCCACATTGTCCATTCGCAACTACACAGCGATTGAGCCAGCGATGTCGCGAGTCGCCCCGTGCTTCGTCGCAAACGCGACGAGAACGCACTTCTCGCTGGTGCGCTTGTACAGTTCTTCCGACTGCTGAATCGTCGCCGAGTTGACCTACTCTCTTCCGAGCCTGACCAGGCCGAGCATCGCCGCCGGGCAGGCTGTTGCGTCGTCGGCGACCTTGAGCGTCCATCCTCCAGCGGCGATCCAGTTGCCGTTGCAGGGCAACCGACCCTCAACATCCTTCCAGGGGCAGGTGCCGTGCATGTCCGGACCGGCGCAGACAGCGACCAACTCTCCGTCATGCTCACCGCAGATCACGATGCTTTCGTCTTCGGCGGCACGCTGTTTGCGGGGTGTGTGCTCGTGGGGGTCGATCTTGTTGTGAACTACTGGGCTCATGGTGCTCACCTCCAACCACACGATAGTCAGAGGGCGGTTAGTCGAAGCAGTGCCGAACGGCCCGAAGTGCTCAGGGCAAACGGACGCAAACAAAGATAGTGGGTGGAGCTTTCACTCCACCCACCATCGAAAGGAGAGCCGTGTCGTCTTTGTTAGGCGGTCTGCCCTGCAGTACCTGTCGTGGTGGTGGTTGCCTTCCCGCGGTTCTTGTCGTGCTCGTCAGCAGTGACGGTTGCCCAGTAGGTGGCCGGCGCCGTGATGAACACGCTCATCAGCCCGAGGAAGATCAGGAATGCGCCCAGCCCCAGGACGAGGTCCGCAACCTTGAAGCCCATGACGGCCACACCAAGGCTGGTCCGCAGCTCAGCAGAAGTCAGTGCTGTGGTGCGCAGAGGGTTGCTGACTGGGTTGCCGCTGGCATCCTTGGCAGCTAGCGTCTTGTCGCTCGTCGAGGCCGGAACCGGGTTACCACTGGCATCCAGAGCGGCCAGCGCCTTGTCCTGCGTGATGTCGATGGGGCTACCCTTGGCGTCCTTCGCTGCCAGTGCTGCATCGGTCGTCGTGCCGCCACCCGAGGCTGCGATGTAGGAGCCGAAGGGCAGGTAGAACGTGCCCGCTGGCATTGCGTAGTTGCCGAGCTGTGCGTACAGCCGGCCGCCTGTCGACTTCAGAGTGTGGCCAAGGATTGCATCGGCCTGCGCCTGTGCCTTGCCAGGGGAATCGATCGTCTGTCCGCCGAATGCCGGGGCGTCGGCAGACACGGTGATGTCTTCTTGAACGACCGTGTCGCGCACGTCGTTATGAGCGCTGCGGCCCTGGACAACCATGTAGCCGCCCCCGACCACAAACGCTATGCCCAGCACTACGGGAGCGATCCACACCCAGTGCCGTGCCAGTCTTGCAAAACTACTGACCTTATTCATTTTTGTTCTCCTTCCGAATTGGCTCTCCGTCTTGTTGGCACAAGCGTAGGCCGGGGAAGGGAGGCGGCGGATGCGCGAAATGGCCCCTAAATGGCGGGACGAATGGCCCCTGTAGTTTGGGACTCCAGGCTGTTCGTTGCGAGCCGGTTATTCTGCCTGCTCGCTGGGCTTGGTGCGGTGCTCAGCCATGAAGGCCGCGGCCTCGGAGCGGCGGCGCAGGTTAAGTTTGCTGAGGATGCTTGAGACGTAGTTCTTTACCGTCTTGTCACTCAGGAACACGTCCGCGGCGATCTCCTTGTTGGTCTTCCCCTCAGCGATCAGCGCCAAAATCTTGCGCTCCTGGTTCGTCAGCGGCGCCAGATCATCCGTCTCGCCCTTCGCGAGTGACCGCATACGCTCCAGCACTTTGGCCGTAACCGCCGGGTCAAGCAGCGAGTCGCCCGCCGCAACTCGCTCGATCGCTTCCGCCAGGTTCTGGCCGCGCGTCTGCTTGAGGAGATAGCCCGAGGCGCCGGCCATGATCGAGCCGTAGATCGCCTCGTCGTCGGCGTAGGACGTGAGCATAATGACCTTCGTCTCCGGGCGCTCGCCGCGTATCTCACGCGTCGCTTCGACACCGTTGCCGTCTGGCAGGCGGATGTCCATCACGATTACGTCCGGCTTCGAAGAGCGCGCCACCTCAATTGCTTCCGCCACGCTGCCGGCCTCTCCAACCACGGTGAACTTTTCGCGGCGCTCCAGCAGGTTGCGCAGCCCCAGGCGCACGACCTCGTGGTCGTCTACCAGCATGAGCTTGATGGAGTCAGCCATTCTTCTTGTCCTTCTCTTGTTTCGGCAGGATCATTCGCAGCGTAGTCCCCTCGCCGGCAGTGCTTTCGAACTCCAGCGTTGCGCCAACTCCTTCAGCGCGGTCCCGCATGTTGCGCATGCCGTGGTGCGCGCCTTTCGTGACAGTTCTGGTTGCTACATCGAAGCCGACACCATTGTCTACGACTTCCAGCACTAAAACACCATCTTGTGTCCTCAACGAGATGGACACAGAGCTCGCCTTCGAGTGTTTCGAGATATTGTTCAGCGCTTCCTGGGAGATATGGAATATCGCCATCGCTTCCGCTTCTCCGCCTGGTGCCTGCAGAGGTGACTCGATTGACAGATTCGTTGTTGCGAGCGTATTGACCCGAAAATGCTCGGCCAGCTGGCTGAGTGCCTGGGGAAGATCGCCCAGGCCAGAGAGGCTAGGGCGCAGGTCGAATATGTAGCTGCGGATGTCCTTGATCACCTTATTCAGGTCATCGATCGCCTGCTCTACGTCGCCCTTTACGTCCTGTGCGTTTGCCGGCAGCCGGTCGGAGCAGTCTTCAAGGTGCAGGCCCACCGCATAGATCGACTGGATGACACCATCGTGCAGGTCCATGCCGATGCGGTCCCTCTCCTCTAAACGGGCCATACTCTCCAGCTGTTCGAACAAGTGCCTCCGCTCGATGGCCACAGCGATCAGGTTTGCGAACGTCTGAAGCATCTGAGCCTGCTGTTCAGTGAAGTGGGTGAGCGTCCTGTTCCCCACGGCGACGATTCCCAGCGGCAGTTCGCGGCCCACGACCGGGACGGCAATGGCGGAAACCAGCTCTTCGTCCTCCATGAGGGCCCACTTCGCGCCACCTTCCGCCCGTTGTTTCTGATAGTCGACAACGATTGTCGCTTGCCGTTCTTCCAGTGTCTTACGCATGAGCTCGTGCTCAGAGAGCGCGCGGACGCCCGAGACTCGACTTTCACCAACGCCTGATCCGGCAACAACCACAAGGTTTCGGCCGCCCGGACTGAGGAGCTTGAGGACGGCAACATCAGCATCCAGCAGATCCGCTGCGCGTTTCATCACAAAGGCGAAGAGT
Organism: Chloroflexota bacterium; assembly: GCA_039933275.1. Classification (GTDB taxonomy): domain Bacteria; phylum Chloroflexota; class Dehalococcoidia; order SM23-28-2; family RBG-16-64-32; genus DATKKM01. The sequence continues at coordinate 9,930 of JBDTOK010000052.1, forward strand.
TCGCTCACATCTGACGTTGCCGTGACGTCGCGGGATAGCTCGAACAGCGCTTCCCATTCTCTCGCGCGCGCGCGTTCCGATTCGTAGAGGCCAGCGTTCGTGATGGCGGCGCCGGCCTGCGTCGCCAGTAGGCGCAGGAGCTCTTCGTCCCGTTCGTCAAACGAGCGTGCCCGCTTCTTCTCCGCTAGGTACAGGTTCCCGATGATCTTGCCGCGGCGGACGACTGGCACGCCGAGCAGGGACTTCATCGGCGGGTGATTTGGTGGGAAGCCGACGGAGCGGGGGTCGGCAGACATGTCTTCCAGGCGAAGCGTGGCGCCTTCGTGCAGCAGAACGGCGAGCAGTCCTCTACCGAAGGGTATGTGTCCGATGGCCGCGCGCTCTGCGTCTGTAATCCCGCTCGAGAGGAACTGCTCGATGCGGCCGTCGTCGGTCAGCACGCTCAGGGCAGCGTAGCGGGCGCCGATCTGCTCGCGAGCTACATCCACAACCTTCTGGAGGACGGTGCTGAGGGAAAGCTCCGAAGTGAGGCTCAGACCGGCCTCGGCAAGCGCTCGGATGTCGTCGATGGAGTATGTCGGCTGGGGGTTCATGCCGACGAAAATTATAGGGCTATGCGGTCACCAGTGCCGGAATTTGAGTGCTGCCTGGGAATTGGAGGGTGACACGTTCGTGAACGGCTGGCAGCCGATGGGCACGCGGATCAAGGACGGACCCCATGAGGCAGCGTGCACAAAGGTAGTGCTTTCTTTCGCTGCGGGTCGGCAACTCCGGCGCAAGGCGGAGCGCCTTGCATTGGCAACTACATCTACAAGTGTTCATGCCAACAGTTTGCACCGGCGCACGGCCATTGACGCCTGCCATTCGGCCCGAAGGTGCCGGGTCGGTTGGCCTACGCCCACGCCACGTCCGTATTCGTGGGAAAGGGCCAGATGGCCTGTCGCGTAAGGGCCTAGTGAATCTACGTTTCCTCTCTGCGGAACATCTACCTTAAGGGCATGAAGCAAATCACGGTTCTAATCCTTGATGACCATCCCGAAGTCAGTTCGCGGCTGGCCAAGGGCCTCTCTGGGATCGTAGGGTTCCACGTCGTGGGGCACACGACAAACCCGGTCATGGCCGCAGAGTTCGCCCACCAGTGGCATCCGCAGGTCATCATCGCCGACTTCAGCCGCGTGAAGGGCGAGCGTAGCGCAATGGCCAGGTGGCTGAAAGACAACAGTCCGGAGTCGCACCTGGTCATCTACAGCACCCTCTATCTGGACGACGAACGAAACGACTTCCTGCGCGCCGGCGCTGCCAGTTGCTTGCTCAAGGGGATGACACTCAACGAATTGGCCGCGGAGCTCCGCAAGATTTGCTCGGACAAGCCGGCCATTGCGGCACAGCACACGATCTGAAAGGGAGAGCAACATGAGACGCAAAGGAATAATCGCCAAACGGCCAACGGTCGAACCGCGGGCCTTGATTTTTATCGTCGTTGCCGCGCTGGCCATCGTTGCGCTGACGTTCCGCACCTGGGTCGACTTCAACGTCGCTTTTCTGCGAGGAACAGACGCCGATGCAATGACAGGCATCGGCGACGGCTACTTCGTGATAGCGCTGGCCCTTCTAGCGATCGTATGCACCGTCGCCCTCTATCTGAAGCCGAGCTGGTGGGCCACTCTGCTCCCCGCCGTGGGTCTCGCGGCTGTTAGCATCGCAGCGGTCGCTGCATATCAGGCGGCATCACCGTGGCACGCTACCGGCTTCGATATCCACGGAGCGTACGTCGTTGGTGGGCACGCCACCGCCGCGGTCTACGAGATCTTCGTTCTCGCCGCCGCCATGGGCCTTGCCGCAGCGCTGCTTGCCGGCTTGCACTACCAGCGTCAACGCCGCGAATCAAACGCGCGGATCATGCCATCCACCACAGAAGGAACCCGCAATGATCAAACGACTCCTCGTGCCGCTGGACGGCTCGGGTCTCGCTGAAAGAGCCCTTCCCCTCGCTACGGCAATCGCTTCGCACTCAGGCGCGGAGCTGCTGTTACTGTCCGCCGTCGTTCCGTCAGAGCAATGGGCCGGAATGGCGAGCCCAGCCAGCGAAAGTGTCCAGGAACTGGCGGCTGCCAAAGCCTACCTTGATTCGGTGGCGGAGCCCCTGAGCGGTCACGGGATCAAAGTGCGTACGCTCGCCGTTAGCGATCGCGCGGCGCCGGCAATCTGCGGGGCGGCCGAATCGGGCAACGTCGACATGATAGTTATCGCAACACACGGACGATCGGGGCTCGGCACCTGGTACGCAGGCAGTGTCGCCGACCGTGTCCGACGCACTAGCGACGTCCCGGTTCTCCTGGTGCACGCACGCAGAGAGACGACCCCGCGGATAACTGGGATCGAGTGCATACTCGTACCAATCGATGGTTCAGAAGCATCCGAGGCCGTCGTGCCAATCGCCTCCGATCTTGCGAATGCACTTGAGGCAAGCCTGCTTCTGGCGCGCATAGTCCCGTCCGTTCAACTTACCCGCCTACTGGCTAACGACATCCGTGCCCACCTGGAGCGCGTTGCTGAAAGAGCGCGTGAGCAAGGGGTGAAGGTGGAGCTGCTGGTTCAAGCCGGGGATCCTGTTGAAGCTCTTTTGGAAATCGCGCGCGACCAGGCTGACTTGATCGCGATGACAACGAACGGAACCCCGCCTGGCTTCTCCCTCACCAGCGGGAGTGTGGCGGACGCTGTTTCACGCGCTGCACAGCTTCCCTGCCTGATGGCTTCTGCGAATACCCACCTTCGGGGTAGCTTAGACGCCCGTGTAACCGGCGCCGTCCTCTAGTAACAGTCCGTCCTGGAAGTCCACGGAACCGTGTGAGCCGTCGCAGAAGGGCTTGTTGTTGGAAGCGCCGCAGCGGCACAGCGTAACGCGGGTGCGGACTCGGTCAGGTCAATCTCCGGCCCTCGATGACATCGACGTTGTTGGCGTACGGCTCGCGAGAAGCGACCTCAGTGCCCTCGAAGCGAATCTTGAGGTGAGTTTTGTCGCAAAAAGGCTTGTGGGAAGAGTGGCCGCAGCGGCAGAGCAGGTAGCTCTCGGTCACTTCGATCGGCGGGCCCTGCTGCCAATCGCGTGAGGCGCCTGCTTCGTCGGCGACGATTGTCTGTTTAGCGAGGGGGATCGCACCTTCGATCTGGTACGGACCGTTCTTCGTCACGGTGATCTTTCGTCCGCGGCCGTTCTCCTGGGTCATCTCGATTCTCCTTCGGTCGCAGCGCCCGTCGATTGCTACCAGCGTACTACTCCCGCGGACGGCCGAAGCCGAACATCTTCTGGGCGATACGGCGCATCTGTATCTCCTCCGAGCCTTCCGTGATGCGGTAGCGGCGGTGGTGGCGGTAGATGTGCTCAAACGGGAGGTGGCGGGTGTAGCCGATGCCGCCGTGCGTCTGCATCGCCTGGTCGGCAGCATCGCAGACGAGGCGGTTGGCGCGGTAGTTGCACATCGCCACCTTGTCGCTGATCTCCATGTGGTGCATGTGGTCGAGCTCCCACGCCGTCTTGCGGACGAGCTGGCGCACCATCTCGCATTCGGTTTGTAGCTCGACGAGCGGCCACTGGATCGCCTGGCGGGTGGAGAGCGGCTGGCCGAACGTGACGCGATCGCGGGCGTAGGCGATCGACTGGTCGATGCAGTACTGCGCGGCGCCGACTCCGGACGCTGCCTGGCGGATGCGGTTCTCGTGGGTGAAGGTGTTGGCGAGCGCGAGACCGTCGCCCTCTTTGCCGAGCATCGTGCCGGGCGCGACGCGCACGTTGTTGAGCGAGACTTCGGCGTGGTCGGTGGGCATGTTGAACGTCCACCACATGAAGTCGACGGAGAAGCCCTCGGTGGTGACCGGCACGATGAAGCAACTGATGCCCTCGGCGCGGCCTTCGTCGCCGGAGGTCCGGGCAAAGATCATGTCGTGAGTGGCGGAGTGCATACCGCTGTTGAAGCGCTTTTTGCCGTTGATCACCCACTCGTCGCCGTCGCGCACGGCTTTCGTTTCGAGCCAGGAGGCGTCGGAGCCGTGGCCAGGCTCGGTCAGGCCGAAGGCGACGCGCGTCTCGCCGCGGAACATTCCTTGTAGGAACTGCTCCTGCTGTTCAGGCGAGCCGTAGCGCTCCCACATCTTGATCGTCGGGAAGTTGCCGACGATGGACGATTCGTTCTGCAGGTCGTTGTGCAGGCCGAGGCCTTTCGCGGCCAGGTGCTCGCAGACGATCGCCATCGCCAGGTTGGTGCCATCTCTGCCACCGTACTTCGCGGGGATGCCGTAGCGGAGGAAGCCGGCCTTGTCGGCGCGGCGGCGCATCTCGGCGAGCAGGTCTTCCCAGTCCTTGCGGGGGACGCCGCCGTTCTCGAAGTCAGTGCGTGCGTACTCGCGGCGATGGTCAAAGAAGCGGGCGTTGTCGTCCTGTTGTTCGAGCGGCTTGATCTCGGCCTCGATGAATGCGTCGAGGTCGTCGAGGAGATCCTGGATGTCCTGGGGGATGTCGAAATCCATGGGAGGTGTCCTTGCTCGCTGGGCGGGAGGCGATGATCTATTGCTCGGCAGTTTTCGGTTTTTGGGGCTCCTGGCGCGTTCGTTTCACAGCCCCGTGGGAAGTGTTATGTCTCGCGTTGGACGGATCTATTGCTCGGCAGTTTTGCGTTTTCCGGATGAGCTGCCGACG
>JBDTOK010000053.1:0-14473 GCA_039933275.1 Chloroflexota bacterium
GAGCGGCGACCAGGCTGAACTGCTCGTCAAGGAGATCGAGGGCACCGGAGGAAAAGCAATGGCAGTCCAGGGCGACGTCCGGCTCCCTGAGGATGCTGAGCGCATCGTCGCGGAGACCATCGAGGGTCTAGGACGGCTGGACGTGCTGGTGAACAATGCCGGCCAGAACCGCGACACCCTCATCCTGCGCATGTCGCTGGAAGACTGGGACGAGGTGATGGACCTGAACCTGCGGGCCGTTTTCCTCTGCACCAAGGCAGTGCTACGGGTGATGATGAAGCAGCGCACGGGGCGCGTCATCAATATCGGGAGCGTGAGCGGGCTGGCGGGCAACGCCGGGCAGGCGAACTACGCCGCGGCCAAGTCCGGGCTCATCGGGTTCACGCGGGCCGTGGCGCGCGAGATGGGCTCGCGGAACATCACCTCGAACCTGATTGCGCCGGGTCTGGTGATCACGGAGCTAACGAAGGACATCCGGCCGGAGATCGTCGCGGGCGTAAAGCAGCGGTTGATGATCGACCGCATGGGGACCGTCGAAGACATCGCGGCGGTGGTGCTGCTGCTGGCCTCGGACGAAGGCGGGTACATCACGGGCCAGGTGCTATCGGTAGACGGCGGGCTGGGGCTCTAGATGGCAGGTAGGCGGCACAAGGGACGCACGTTGGCCATGCAGGCGCTGTTCCAGCTGGACGTCGTCGGCCACGAGCCTGAGCATTCGCTGGACCAACTGCTGGAGGGGTTCGAGACGTCTACGGAGACGCGGGCCTTCGCTTCAGAGCTTGTGAAGGGGGTGCTGGCGAACCGGGAGCGCATCGACGAGGTGCTCAAGGAGACGGCGCCGGCCTTCCCGATTGACCAGTTGGCGGTGGTGGACCGGAATATCCTGCGGCTTGCGATATACGAAATCCTCATTGATAATAACGTACCGATGCGGGCCGCCATAAACGAAGCTATTGAGCTTGCCAAAGAATACGGCGGCGAGAATTCCCCCAAGTTTATTAACGGAGTCCTCGGGTCTGTGAGCGTGCTCGCAACCCGATGATGACAAGCCCAAGGAGGTAGCCCAAGTGCCAGCCGTATTCGAGCGAGTGCGCAAGATTATCGCGGAACAGCTCGGCGTAGACGAAGCTGAGATCAAGCCCGAGACGTCCTTCGTGGAAGACCTGAACGCGGACTCCTTGGACCTGGTCGAACTGATCATGTCTCTGGAGGAAGAGTTCAGCAAAGAAGGCAAGACGATCGAGATTTCGGACGAGGACGCGGAGAAGATCCAGACGGTGAACGACGCGGTTTCGTTCATCAAGGACCAGGGCGGGATCGACGACGACTAGGCGCAGTGCCTGACGTTTGGCTTAGAACGAGAGCCCTCGCTATTTGCGGGGGCTTCTTCTTTAGGCGGGTGGCGGCGTGGACTGGAACGAGCGTCGTCCTATACCTGATACCCTATTTCCCACTTCCCAGTTCCCATCCTAGGCGGCTGTCCAATGTTCGTTACTCGGCCTCCGGCGTATACTTACGGTAGATATGAACATCTTTGGCGTGGGGCCGATGGAGATGCTGCTGATCGCGGTGATTGCGGTGGTTGTGCTGGGGCCAGAGAGGTTCCCGCAGGCGGCGGTGCAGTTCGCGAAGGCGCTGAAGTTCCTCCGCGGCTACGCCACGGAGGCAACATCTGACCTGCGCTCCGAATTTGCTGAGCTTACGAAGGAATACGAGGGCCTGCGGACGGAGTTGAACGAAATCCGGAGCGGCGTCTACAAGAGTGTCGATACGGTCGCCGCGACGCTCACGCAAGCGCACGGCGAGGCCGCCAGCAGTATCAAGTCCGTGGTGGACAAGGTGCCGGGCAAGGGCGAGCTGCGGCAGATGCTGAGCGGCGCCCCGATTATCGAGCCGGGCGGTGAGCTGCCGCCGGACCGCGCCAACGGCACGAACGGTACGGGCAGCTCCAACGGCAGCGGCCCCGCCCACTAGCGCGGCCTTCCGGGGATAACGATGACCCGAAGCGCGCCGACCGAGCCTCCACCCGACCTGCGGCCTCCAGGGGAGAAGGAGTCCGGCGAGCGTTACCTGACGCTGATGGAGCACCTCTCGGAGCTCCGCTACCGGGTGTTCGCGTCTTCGATTGCGGTTGTCCTGGGGCTGGTCATTTCGGCGGCATTCGCCAACCGGGTGATCGATTTCCTGGAGCAGCCGGCGAAAGACCGGGCGCCGGCCGACTTCCAGTTCCAGTTCATCGAGCCGTTCGAGAACTTCGTGACCTACTTCCACGTCGCCTTGCTGGGCGGGCTGATCATCGGCATGCCCGTGATCGTGTACCAGTTCCTGCGCTTCATCGCGCCCGGCCTGCGCGGCAGCGAGCGTCGCTGGCTGTACGGGACTGTGGTCGGGGCGACGGGACTCTTCCTGCTGGGGGTGACATTCGCTTACTACGTGGCGCTGCCACCGGCGCTGGACTTCCTGCTGAACTTCAACAACGACCTCGCGCGGCCGAACATCCGGCTGGGCAGCTACATCGACTTCGTAACGAGGCTCCTGTTCTGGATCGGCGTCTCCTTCGAGACGCCGCTGATCGTGATGTTCCTGGGCAAGTTCGGGATCGTGAGCGCCGGTCAGTTGCTGAAGTGGTGGCGCTACGCCGTCGTCATTATCGCCGTGATCGCGGCCGTGATTACACCGACGGTGGACCCGGTGACGATGTCGCTGGTGATGGCACCGATGATCGTGCTGTACTTCAGCGGCATCGTGCTGGCGTTCATCGTGCAGCCGAAGAAGCACCTGATCTCGTAATGGCCGAGGGCGGCTACCAGGTGTTCGGCCCGGGCGAGGGTCACCGCCAGGAAGCGCGGGGCAGCGTGATGTTCTTCAAGGCGATGGCCGCGACCACGGGCGGCCGCTTCTCGCTTATGGAGCGGACGCTGCCGCCGGGCGGACGCATGCCGCCGCCGCACCGCCACGTTGACTGCGAGGAGGCGTACTTCGTCCTCGACGGCGCGATCACGTTCATCCTCGAGGGCGAGGAGCGGACGGAGGGGCCGGAGACGTTCGTGCTGGTGCCGGGCGGAACGGCGCACACGTTTGGCAACCGCTCAGAGGAGCCGGCGCGGCTGCTGGTACTGCACTCCCCGGCGCTGGACGGCTACTTCGCAGAGCTGGACGCGCTCTGGAACCGCCCGGAAGCGCCAACGCCGGAGGAAGAGCGGGCGCTGATGTCGCGACACGGGATGACGCCAGCGTAAGTAGAGTTATGTCACGCTGGGCGTGTTTGCTACGTGGATAACTGCTCATTTACGTTGACGGTTTACGGACGAACGTTCTATCATCACCGAATAGTGACGGAGCTAGAGGACCTCTACGCAGCCATCACCGTCTGTCCTGACTGCGACCTCTGCAAGACACGCACGAAAGCAGTCCCAGGCGAAGGCTCCCCCACCGCCGAAATTATGTTTGTCGGTGAGGGCCCCGGATTCAATGAAGACCAGCAGGGCCGCCCGTTCGTTGGCGCCGCTGGCAAGTTTCTCGACGAGATGCTCGCTTCGATTGGGCAGGAGCGCTCGTCTGTCTACATCACGAACGTGCTCAAGTGCCGGCCGCCGAACAACCGCGATCCCCTGCCCGTCGAAGTCGAGGCTTGCCGCAAGTATCTCCTTCGCCAGATCGAGCTGATCAATCCGAAGCTGATCGTGACGCTGGGGCGCTTCTCGCTGGCGTGGTTCTTCCCCAAGGACACGATCGGGAAGGTGCACGGGCAGCTGCGGCGGCTGGGCGAACAACACTTCTACCACGTCTACCATCCTGCGGCGGCGCTGCACGCTGGCAACCTGCGCAAGGTCATCCAGGATGACTTCGCGAAGATACCGGCGGCGCTGAAGAAGGCGCGCGCCTATACGCCGCCCGAACCGATTGCAGACGCCCCGGCCAAGGCCGCCCCCAAGGCGCCAGCCAAGGCCAAGCAACCACAACAAGCGCCGGTGGCCGTGGCGGTGGCCGCGACGGCTGATCCGAACGCCGAACAGATGCGGATGTTTTAGCAATGCCTCCCGATAAGCTGCGGATCGTGCCCCTGGGCGGCCTGGGGGAAATCGGCAAGAACTGCATGGTCATCGAGACCAACGAGGACATGGTCATCGTCGATGCAGGGCTGATGTTCCCGGACGCGGAGATGCTGGGCGTCGACCTGATCATCCCTGATGTTAGTTATGTAAAGAATCGCCTGAATAAGCTGCGCGGCATCCTGATCACGCACGGACACGAGGACCACGTCGGCGCGCTGCCTTACGTGCTGCCTGAGCTGCGCCTGCCAAACGGCAAGATGCCCACGATCTACTGCACTCAGCTCACGAAAGGGCTGATCTCGCTCAAGCTGGACGAGCACCACCTCCTCAAGAACACGGACCTGCGCCAGGTGAAGACCGGCGACGTCGTCAAGCTGGGCAAGATGTCCGCGGAGTGGGTGCACATCACGCACAGCATCCCGGACGCGACGTCTATCGCGATCAACACGCCGTTCGGGACGGTGCTGCACACGGGCGACTTCAAGTTCGACCACACGCCGATCATGGGCGGCCCGCCGGACCTCACGCGCATCGCGGAGCTGGGACGGGCGGGGATCTTGCTGCTGTTCTCGGACTCGACGTACGCGGACACGCCGGGGTACACGCCGTCTGAGGTGGTGGTGTCGGAGAGCCTGGACCGGATCATGGGCAAGGCGGAGGGCCGCGTCATCGTGGCGACGTTTGCCTCGCTCATCTCGCGCGTGCAACAGATCGCGGACGCGGCGGTGGCGCACGGGCGGAAGGTGTTCGTGACGGGCCGCAGCATGATGAACAACGTCGAGATGGCGATCGAGCAGGGCTACCTGGACGTGCCCGCCGATATCCTGGCGCCGCTGGACCGCATGAAAAAGCTGCGCCCGGATCAGATCGCGATCATCACGACAGGCGCGCAGGGCGAACCGACGTCGGCACTGGTGCGGATGGCCAACCACGACCACCGGCACATCGAGATCGTGGCCGGGGACACAGTGGTGTTTTCGTCCTCGGCGATTCCGGGGAACGAGCTGCTGATCAACCGCACGATCGACAACCTGTACCGGATGGGCGCGAACGTCCTCTTCGGGCGGAACTCCACCGTCCACGTACACGGCCACGCCTCGCAGGAAGAGCTGAAGCTGATGATTGGGCTGGCGCGGCCGCAGTACTTCGTGCCAGTGCACGGCGAGTACCGCCACCTCGTGATGCACTCGCAGATCGCGCGCTCGATGGGCGTGCCGGACGAGAACGTGTATACGCTGGAGGACGGCGACATCTTCGAGATCGACAAGAAGGGCGCGAAGGTCACGGGACGAACGTCTGCGGACTACGTTTACGTTGACGGATTATCAGTCGGAGTGGACCAGGTGATCCTGCGCGACCGCAAGACGCTGGCCGGCGACGGCGTGCTGGTGGCGATCGTGCCCGTAGACAGGCACACGGGCAAACCAATCGGACGCCCGGACGTTATATCAAGGGGATTTGTCGAAGGTGAGAACATGGACGAACTCTTTGAACGCGCGAAAGACGTCATCATGCAGTCGCTGGCAGGCGTCGAGCATGTGGCCGACCGCGCCGACATCAACAGCCGCGTACACAACGCATTGCAGCGCTTCATGTACGAGCAGACGCGGAGCAGGCCGATGATCCTGCCAATGACCGTAGAGGTTTGAGCCGAGAGCTCGCATGTCCGTAAAGAGCAAGCCCCGCACCAAGCGCCGAAGCACAAGCTACAAACCACGCCGCGACCCAGAGGAGCGCCCGCCACAGCGCAAGCGTCCGAAGAAGAAGAGCGGCGGCGGCTTCCACCTGCCGGGCGTGCCCGGCCTCGGGTTCCTGACGCAACAGTCGCTGCCGGCGCTGCTGATCGGTCTGGCGGCGCTCATCGTCATCGGCGCCGTGTTCAGCGGGCCGGTGGTAGGCGCTTTCGAAGCCGTGATGCGGGCCGTTGGCGTCGGCATTGTCCTGCTGCTTGTGGCGCTGGCGCTGGATGCACGCGCCGCTTCGCAGCGGCCGGACATCTCGCAGGAGCTGCTGCGGACAGCGCTGGGCTGGCACCTGATGGTCGTGTTCGGGTTCGGAGTGCTGGGGCTGATTACGCCCGAGTGGAGCATTGGTAGCGCGCACTTTGCGGATGTCTCCCTGGGTGGAGACGCGGGGTCATCGCTGGTCGGCAGCGCGCCGGGCGTGCTGATCTGGCTGGCCTCGGCACTGGGCGGGTTCACGGCGATCTGGCCGAGACGCGCGCGCCAGGTATGGGACGCGATGTTCTACGGGGCGATGTGGGTTGTCTCGCTGGAGATACCGCAGAAGACGTGGCACGCGCTAACGTCGCTCTTCACGATGCTGATGCCGCGCCCGCAAGAGAACTACGACGACGATTTCAACGGCAAGACGTACGTCCCGCAGCTAGACGAAGAGTGGGACGACACACCTCAGATCGAGGCACCGGCGGCCGAGGACGAAGAAGAGGAGATCGAGGAAGAAGTGCCGACGCCTGTCACCAGCACGCGAAAGAAGAAAACGCTGGTCACCAGCACAGATGAGGACGAGCCCGAGGCCCGCCAGACGGAGCTGCCGATGGGCCGCCCGACCCGCGCAGGGTGGGAGCTGCCGCCGGTGAACGCGCTACAAGAGGTGGCGGAGGTCGAGATACGGCCGCTGGACAATGAAGCGCGCTCGCGGCTGATTGTGGACACGCTCGGCTCGTTTGGAGTCGACTCACGTGTGGTGTCGGTCATGCAGGGGCCGACGGTGACACAGTTCGGCGTGGAGCCGGGCTGGGAAGTGAAGACACGCAACGTGCCGGTCAAGAATGAGCTGGGCAAGACGGTCGTTGATCGGGATGGCCGGCCGGTCAGCCACACGGAGGTCGTCTCGCGGACGCGGGTGCGGGTGAACCGCATCACGGCACTGTCAAACGACCTGGCGCTGGCACTGGCCGCGCCGACGATCCGCATCGAAGCGCCGGTGCCGGGCAAGCCGATCGTGGGCATCGAGGTGCCGAACACGACGACGTCGCTGGTCTCGCTACGGAGCGTGGTGGAGAGCCAGGCGTTCCAGAAGGTCAACGCGAAGTCGAAGCTGGCACTGGCACTGGGCAAGGGCGTCTCGGGCGACTCCGTGGCGGCGGACCTGGCAAAGATGCCGCACCTTCTCATCGCCGGCTCGACCGGATCGGGCAAGTCGGTTTGCATCAACTCGATCATCGCCTCGTTCCTGCTGCACAACACGCCCGAGGAGTTGCGGCTGGTGCTGATCGACCCGAAGCGCGTCGAGCTCATCGGCTACAACAAGATCCCGCACCTGGCGTTCTCGCAGGTCATCGTGGACATGGAACAGGTGGTGGGCACACTGCAGGCGGTGATCCACGAGATGGACAGCCGCTACCGCCGCTTCGCTGAGGCGGGCGTCCGGAACATCGAGGCGTTCAACAAGAGCCCGCTGGCCACGCACAAGCTGCCGTACTGGGTGGTGATCATCGACGAGCTCGCCGACCTGATGATGGTGGCCGCGTACGAAGTCGAGCGGCAGATCTGCCGGCTGGCGCAGCTGGCCCGGGCGACGGGCATTCACCTCATCGTGGCGACGCAGCGGCCGTCGGTGGACGTCATCACCGGTCTGATCAAGGCTAACTTCCCGACTCGTATCGCATTCGCCGTGTCATCGCAGGTGGACTCACGCACGATCATCGACCAGGTTGGTGCTGAGAAGCTGCTGGGACGCGGAGACATGCTGTTCATGGCGACGGACGCCGCGAAGCCGAAGCGCATCCAGGGCTCCTACGTGAGCGATGAGGACGTCGAGAAGATCACCAACTGGTGGGCGAACGACCGCTTCCGCCACCTGGCGCCGGACAAGCTGGACCACCTGATCGACGAGGCGAAGGGCGAGGGCGACGAGGACGGCGCCGCAGCCGACGAGGACCCGCTCTACGAAGCAGCGAAAGAGCTGGCAATGCAGCACAACCGCATCTCCACGTCGCTGCTGCAGCGGCGCCTGCACATCGGCTACCCGCGGGCGGCGCGGCTGGTGGACATGCTGGAGGACAACGGAGTCGTGAGCTCGGCGGAGGCCGGGCAGTCGCGGACGGTCCTCATCTCGGGGACGCCGGACATCGAGATGCTGCAGGCAGAGGTGGCGGACGATAGTGACGACGACGAGGAAGAGGAAGGCCTGCCGGACGTGTTCGACGATGACGAGTGAGGAACGACCGGGCGCAGTTCGTGCTGGAGCGGACGATGGAGGACGGATCCACCATCCGCCACTTCCTTTGCCTGGACTGCCGCGAGATCCTCGACGTTGGCGACGAGGGTGAGTACGAGCACCAGTGCGACGGCGAGGACACGCAAAACGGCGAGTCGCGGGGCTAAAACCAGGACCACGACCCAGCTTTTGGCGTCGCCTGAACGCGACGTTTGTTGCCAGTTGATTAACGCCACGAATAGCGACCATTGGTAATCTTGACACTTCAGCCAGGAGTGCTACGCTATAAGTAACTTAAAGACTGGAGGTAGGGAAATGAAGAGAGTACATCTTCTATCCGGCAGGCTCCAGGTTGATCATGGAAGACGCCGCGCGCATGAATCCGCCTGAGGCGGAGCGCGAGACGATCCCGAACCGCTGATCGGCGTACGAATCGGCTGATGAGCCACTCGGCGTCAGGAGCGCCGGATAACGGATAAGCCGTCGGCGGGATCAAAAGGAAATAAAAGAGAGCCCCTCGCGTCGCGAGGGGCTCTTCTTTGTGTCCAACAGCAGTCACGTCCCGATCTGGCGGCAGCCCTCCACAGGAGACATAGGAACACCCGCGACAAACGCCTCGATGCGCAGCGCGTCGTCACCGTCAATGTCGCCGTCGCAGTCAGCGTCACCGTGCTCGGTGTCGCAGGCGCCCGGCTCGAGGCCTGCGACGTCGAAGAGGTCTGCCAGAACGTCGGCGATGTCGACTTCGCCGGAACAGTCGGCGTCGCCCAGCAGCGCTGGAGCCGCAGTTCCGGTGGGCGTGGGCACTGGCGAGGGCGTGGGAGTTGCCGTGTGTACGGGCGTTGGTGACGGCGTTGGCGAGGGGGTCGGAGTGGGTGCGACGATCTCCAGGCAGTTGGAGAAGCTCGACGTACTGATAGACGTCAGGTCTGTTGCCGTAGCGGTCACCACGTCGCCAGAGTTTACGGAGACGAACGCATTCATCGACGCATCTCCGCCGGCATCCGTCAACACAGTCGTCCGATAGAGGAAGGTGCGCCCTTCCCCAAAGCCACTGGGGTCGCACCCAGGGCTGGAAAAGAGCTCGATCATGAAGTTGCGGTTTGCCGTGCTGTGGAGCGAACCGATGACCAGGCCACTTTCGCCGCCTGTGAGCACAGGCGCCGCCTGGTTGCCGTTGCTGTCAGCGTCAATATCGATGCCGGGCCCGCCGTTATTATCGATCGAGTTAGCGGAAATGAGCACTGCCTCCGAGCCGCCGGTCACGGAGATGCCCGCATCGCCGTTGTTCCGGATGACGTTCGGTTCGCTCGATGAGCCCTGCGGCACCGGATCTCCGACGGAGAAAACGGCCGCGCCGTCGCTGATGCTGTTCTCGTCGGAGAGGAAGTTGAGGATACCGTAGATGGCGTTGCCAAGGCCGCTGTCACCATCAGCGTTGGTGCCGATGTAGTTGCCCATGACGACATTACCGCCCGACTCCTCGAAGCGGATGCCATCAGTGTTTGAAGCGATCGTGTTGCCAACGATGGTTTGGCCGCCCGCCCCACTCTCCATGAAAATGCCCTCGCCGCCGTTGCCAATCGGTAGCTTGCCGGTTACGTCGGTGCCGATCAGGTTCTCACTGATCTCGTTCCCCGCCGCGCCATCGCCAAGAAGAACGACGGCGGCGCTGGCGTTTCCTGAGATCACGTTCGGGCCGCCGAGCGCGAACTTCACGATGTGGTTGCTCGTAACGCTGGTGCCATTTGGCGCGTGGAGGTAGATGCCGTTGTAGTTGGGCACGGTCGCAGTACCAGCTGCGTTCAGGCCGATGATGTTGCCGTAGATGTCGTTGTCGTGGATCGCGTTGCCGCTGGCGCCTCCTCCTTCCAGCGTTATGCCTGGATAGAGTGTCGGCCCGTTGCCCGAGATAACATTCCCCGCGATCGTGTTGCCGACGACGGGGTTAGCCGGCTTCGAGGGCCTTACGAATATGCCCTGCTGCGTGTTGCCCACGGCCTGCGTGCCTGCTGCGTTCAGGCCGATGTAGTTCCCGATGATTGTGCTACCCACCTGGCTCGCAGTGCCGCTAAGGAACACGCCCGCGCCGCTATTACCCGAAATTACGTTGCGCGCGGAAGCCGATGCTCCTCCCAAGGTAGTGCCGGGGGAGTTGTCGATGTTGACAGCGCCCGCGTAGATACCCTGCGATGGATGGTTAGGCAGCGCACCGATGCCGTCCGCGTCCGTCCCTATGTAGTTCCCCAGGATATTTGCTCCGCTGCTGGATGAGAGGAGGATTGCGTGCGTTTCATTCCCGGAGATGACGTTGCGGCTGGCGACCGAGGAACCGCCGATGGTGACACCCGTCGCCCTGTCGACAAAGATGCCTTGCCCGTTCGGCGCCGGCGTGGTCCCTAACTCCGTGCCGATAAAGTTGCCGATGATCTTTGCGTTGGTCCCGGTCTGGCCGACGGCGATGCCAGCGTAGTCCCAGCCGACGATCGCGAGGCCCTGAACGGTAGAGTTCGGCGCGTCGATGTTGAAGCCAACGCCATCGATCCCGGCGTTGCTGCCGATCACAACGATGCAGGGCCGGTGGTTCAAGATGTTGCACTGCTGGCCCTGTTCCTGTTGGGTAGTCCCGTTGATGGTCACAGCGTCGGTGATGTCTTCCAGAGGAGATGCTAGGAAGATCGCCTGCACGCCGGTACCGATGCCGAAGGTGATGCTGTCAGCGCCGGCGTGGCCATTTGCCTTGTGGATCGCGCCGCGGAGGCTGCAGTCTGGCGTTTGCGGGTTGATGGGAGAGCAACTGGTCAACAGGGTACTCGGGTCGTCGGCGTTGGTATCGACCGTGTAGGGGAACTGCGTCAACCCGGCCGTGGCGCTGTCTGACTTCGCCATGGATAGTCCGAGGCAAACCAGCAGGAGTGCGGACAAGGTGAGCAGGCGGGCGATGTTCATTCCGGCCTCCAGGGGTCAGGATTCGCCCAATTGTAGCGTATCGTCCGACCGAGCTTGCGGGCGGGCCTAACGCCGTGGGCGGCGCGCTCTGTTGGAGCGCTTGGTGGTCATGGCGGCTTCGCGGCGGAGGGCCGTGATTACTTCGAGGCCTTCCTGGTCGCCGGTTAGCTCTCGGCGGAACTCGATTACGCGGTCGCGGAGGAGAGCCGCCTTCTCGAACTCCTGGTTCTTGGCCGCTTCCTTCATCTGCTTCTCGAAGTCTTTGATCATGCGCGCGAGCTCGTCCTTGGGGATGTCGCCGGTGTTGTACTCGGGCTTCTCTTCGGCGACCTGGCGCATGCGGTCGGTGATGTCGCGGATCGCCTTCACGATGCCCTCCGGCTCGATGCCGTGCTCCTTGTTGTAGTCCTCCTGGATGGTGCGCCGGCGATCGGTCTCGCTGATGGCGCGGCGCATCGACTCGGTCATAACGTCGGCGTACATGATGACGCTGCCGTTCACGTTACGGGCGGCGCGGCCCATCGTCTGGATCAGCGACCACTCGGAGCGCAGGTAGCCCTCCTTGTCAGCGTCGAGGATGGCGACGAGGCCGACTTCCGGCAGGTCGAGGCCCTCTCGCAGGAGGTTGATGCCAACGATGACGTCGTACACGCCGAGACGGAGGTCGCGGAGGATCTCCACCCGCTCGAACGTCTGGATCTCGGAGTGGAGGTAGTGGGTCTTTACGCCCATCTCGACAAGGTAGTCGGCGAGGTCTTCGGCCATCTTCTTAGTGAGGGTCGTGACCAGCGTGCGCTCGCCGCGCTCGGTGCGCGCGCGGATCTCGGCGAGGAGGTCGTCGACCTGGCCCTTCGTTGGCCGCACTTCGACCTCCGGGTCGACGAGGCCGGTAGGGCGGATTATCTGCTGCACCACCTGCTCGCTCATCTCCTGCTCCCAGGGGCCGGGCGTGGCGCTGACGTAGATCACCTGGTTGATGTGCGAGGTGAACTCCTGGAAGCTGAGCGGCCGGTTGTCGATCGCGGAGGGCAGACGGAAGCCGAAGTCGACGAGCGTCTGCTTGCGGCGGATGTCGCCGTGATACATGCCGCGCACCTGGGGGACAGTCTGATGCGACTCGTCGATGATCATCAGGAAGTCGTCCGGGAAGTAGTCGAGGAGCGTCCACGGCGTGCTGCCCTCACCGCGGCGGGCGAGGTGGCGAGAGTAGTTCTCGATGCCGGAGCAGTAACCCTGCTCGCGGAGGCACTCTATGTCGTAGCGGGTGCGCTCGACGAGACGCTGCGCCTCGAGCAGCTTGCCGCGCTCCTGGAAGATCTGGAAGCGCTCAGCGAGTTCGGCCTCGATGTCGCCGATCGCCGCTTCCATCTTGTCCTCTGACGTCACGAAGTGCTTGGCGGGGAAGATGTCGACTTCCTGCATCTCGATGAGGACTTCCCCGGTGAGCGGGTCCAGCTGGAGGATGCGCTCCACCTCGTCGCCGAAGAAGTCGATGCGTACAGCGAGCTCCTCGTAGGCGGGCATGATCGTTACGCTGTCGCCGCGGATGCGGAACTTCCCGCGGGCGAGGTTCTGGTCGTTGCGCTCGTACTGCATATCGATGAGGCGGCGGAGGGCGCGGGCGCGGTTCGCCTTCTCGCCGACCTTGAAGTTGATCACGAAGTTGTAGTACTCACTCGGCTCACCCAGACCGTAGATGCAAGAGACAGAGGCCACGATAATCACGTCCCGGTGCTCGAAGAGAGAGCGGGTGGCGGCGTGACGGAGCTTGTCGATCTCCTCGTTGATATCGGCGTCCTTGGCGATATAGGTGTCCGTGCGCGGGATGTAGGCCTCGGGCTGGTAGTAGTCGTAGTAGGAGACGAAGTACTCGACGGCGTTGTCGGGGAAGAACTCACGGAACTCCTGGTAGAGCTGGGCGGCGAGCGTCTTGTTGGGGGAGATGACCAGCGTCGGCTTCTGGTTGCGGGCGATGACGTTAGCCATCGTGAACGTCTTGCCGGAGCCGGTGACACCGAGCAGCGTCTGGTGCTTATTCCCAGCCTTCAGCCCCGCCTCAAGCTTGTCGACGGCCGCCGGCTGGTCCCCGGTGAGCGCGAAGTCGGACGTGAGGAGGAAGGGCTTATCGATGGGTGCTTTGGGGATTGCGTTGGTTGCTGCCCAGAACCCGTCGACCGGCAGGAGTTGCTTGCCATCCGGGTCGACCGCCAGCTGAAAGTACTCGAGTGCGGTAGCGCCGATGGTTGTCAGCGACCCGTTTTCTCCGAATGCGCACGGGATCGTGCGGCGGTCCAAGCCCAACAACTCAGCGCGGACCTCTCCCAGTTCAGTGACGACGGCCTGCCCATTGGCGAGCCGGACTCGCGCCTGGGTAAATGGCTCGACGCCGAGGCGTCGCAGCAATTCACCGGGAAAGGTGCTAAAGGTCGAGCCGGTGTCGACGAGCGCGTCTACAGTCTCTTCGCCGTTGGGGCCGGCGATTGTGATTGGGTGGTGGAACGTTCCCATGTACCTCAATTGTACCAGCGGGCGTGCCATCGGCCTGTCAGGAGGTGGCACGAGGGCGGGGAGTTGCCAACCCAGCGTATGCTCTTTCGGTGAGGCGCGTTCTTCTGGCCGGCGTGTCCGCTCTGCTTCTGACGCTGCTTTCTCAGGGCGGCGCAGCGGTGGCCGGCTCGCCGGCCCCGGTGTCCGGGGACGGCGACTGCAATACGTCCGTGAACGCCCGCGATATGCTGCCGCCGCTGCTCCACCAGAGCCTGATCCTGGATACGGGATGTTTAGCGTCGGCGGACGTGAACTGCGACGCAACAGCAGACGCCCGAGACGCGCTCATGATTGCGCAATACGTGGCGGGACTGCCGGTAGACCACGGTGCCTGCGCTCCGATTGGTGATCCGCTCTTGCCGAGCGGGACACTCGATGGATCGGGGCTGGACTTCGAGACGTTTGGGCAGAATGGCGTGGGCACGTCCGGGGAGGGTTCCGACAACAACGATGTGATCGCAGGAGATACCACTAACAACCTTGGCAGACGATCCATCATTGGATTCGACATCAGCGGCCTGTCGGGGCAGGTAGGCGTCGCCGTGCTCACGATAACGATCACGGAATCACGTAAGGACCAATTTCCTGACCCCGGCACCATCGACGGAGATCCGCCCTTCACGAACCCGGATCTTGGTGACTTCTCGCTAGTCTCGATCAGCGAGGACACCTTCCTCGCGCAAGGTGCGTCGGCGTACGGGGCGAACTCGATCGGGAACGACCCAGGGGTGCTGATACCG
>JBDTOK010000054.1:0-14456 GCA_039933275.1 Chloroflexota bacterium
TCCTTGGCCTGTTCGGAGCGCTGGCGCCGGCGCTCGTCTACTGGTACGGCGCTCACGCGGTGATCAACGGCAGCCTGCAGATCGGCACCGTCGTCGCAATGGCGGCGTACCTCACGCGACTATTCGGCCCGATGACGCAACTCTTCTCCACTCACGTTACGGTGCAGAGCAACATGGCGCTGTTCGAGCGCATCTTCGACTACCTGGACCTGGTGCCGGAGATCGAGGAGCAGCCCGACGCCATCGACCTGCCGCGCGCAGTCGGCCGCGTTGAGTTCGATCACGTGTCGTTTCGCTACAACCAGCACCGGCTCGCGCTGAACGACGTCTCGTTCGCCGTCGAGCCCGAGCAGATCGCCGCGCTCGTCGGCCCGAGCGGCGCCGGCAAGACGACGACGTCGTACCTCATCCCGCGTCTCTACGACGCCACCGAAGGCGCCGTGAAGCTCGACGGTCACGACGTGCGCGACCTCACGCTAAAGAGCCTCGCCGCCAACATCGGGATGGTGACGCAGGAGCCGTTCATCTTCCACGCCTCCCTGCGCGACAACATCGCCTACGCCCGACCAGGCGCCGACGACGCCGACATCCTGCGCGTAATGGACGCGGCCAACCTCTCGGACGTGCTGGCGCGAATGCCGAAGGGTCTCGACACGATCGTCGGTGAGCGCGGCTACCGTCTGAGCGGTGGCGAGAGGCAGCGCATCGCCATCGCGCGCGTGCTGCTGAAAGACCCGCCGGTGCTGGTGCTGGACGAGGCCACGAACTCGCTAGACTCCGAGTCGGAATACGCAGTCCAGAGCGCTGTCTCGAAGCTGCTCGCAGGCCGCACCACGATCGTCATCGCCCACCGCCTGAGCACGATCCACTCTGCCGACCAGATCCTTGTCCTCGAAAACGGAGAGATCGTCGAGCGCGGCAAGCACCTCGACCTGCTGACCCTGGGCGGCCTGTACTCGCGCCTCTACGAGCGCCAGTTCACGAGCGAACGCGCCCCCGCCTCCCTGGCCGAAGCCAGCAACGCCTAGCGCCTGCGCCCAGACGGGCGCCTAACGCCTGCGGTAAAACACCGCGCCGATCGTCACCAGCCCAATCACCGCCGCGCCTACAGCTAACAGCACCCAGACCGCCGTGCTAACGCCGCCGTTGCTCGTACCCGGCGCCGCCTCGATAACGGACAGCGGCGGGAACAGCGGCGTTGGTGTTGGCGAGGCGCTGGGCCGTGATGTAGGCGAGGGTGCGGCGCTGGCTGCGACCGTCGGCGCTAGCGTCACTGGTGCTGCGCTTGCTGTCGGTACCGCCGTTGGCGCGACCGTTGGCGCCGCCGTCGGAGCGGCCGTTGCGGCTTCTTCCACAACGATGGTGCCGGACATGCCGACGCCGCCGGGCGCTCCGTGCAGGTGGCAGTGGTACGCGTATGTCCCCGCCTCAGTGAACGTGAACGAGAACGCCTGCCCTGTGTTCAACCACTGCGGCCTGTCCATGCCCGAATCGAAGACGCCGTTGTCGCTTGTGACAGTGTGCTGATTGCCGCCGCCATTCGTCCACGTGACCGTCGTGCCGACGCTGACAGTCGCTGTCGTCGGATCGAAGAAGTTATCGCCGATCGTGACGGCGCTCGGGCTTTGCGCCTCCGTCGTGTGGTAACAAAGCGCATCTCCGAAGGCAGCCGTCAGCGCCAACGTTAGTGCGACCGTAACCAACATCAGCGACATCGAAGCATATCGAGTCATAGAGAAGTCTTTCTAAGTCGAGCGGGGAGGGACGCTCGATTCAAGTCGAGCGCCCCCTCCTTCGTATTAGATCGTTAGCGGCGGGCGCGTACTCGGACCAGCGTAACCGCTGAGCCAAAGACGATGAAGCCGCCGATAGCCAGCACCAGCAACCCGATCGGGAAGTCAGAGCCACCGGTTGGCGTGCCACCGGTCTGCGGCAGGCTCGCCGGGGTGTTCGTTGGAGCTGCTGTCGCCGCTCCCGGCACGGTCAGGTTGCCGAAGAGGCCGTGGTCCTCTCCGCTCGGTCCTGCCGTGAAGTAAAGGGCGGACGTGTCGCCGGCCGCCGCGCCGTTGCCGAACGCCAGCGCCCAGAGGCCGGGGATGATGATCGGGCTGCCGCTATCATTCGTCAGCGCACCGACAAAGGCGCCGCTATTCGGGTCGTAGGCGTTGATCACGCCATCGCCGAAGTTCCCGACGAGCAGCTTACCGCTAAAGTCGCCGAACGTCGCCGGCGCCATCGCGATGCCCCACGGCGAGTTCAGCTTGCCCTGCGAGATTAGGCGCTTCACGAAACCACCGTTCATGTCGAAGACGTCGACGTAGCCGTTGCCGACGCCCGCTGTGTCGTCTTCGGCGTCAGCGTCTTGCTTAGCGTATGTGACATAAAGCTGGCTACCGATCGCCTGGATGTTGAACGGCGCGAAGCCGGCCGTGGTGTTGGGGTCAGTGAAGTTGCCGGACAGTGTCGCCGCGGCGAAGCTCTTGTCGAAAGCGTCGATCTTGCCGTTGTGGAAGTCGGTTGCGTACAGCGTCGACCCACCGGAGCTGGTGCCGATCGCCAGGCCCTTGTAGATCGCATCGTTGGCGGAGTTGTCGACCTTGACGACGGAGGCCGCCGCGTTGGTCGTGCTGTTCCAGCCGGAGATCGTGCCGTCTTCACCCGAGAAGATGAACCGGGCGGGGTTGGTGCCGTCCAGCAGGAAGTCGGTGGCGACGCCGTTAAAGACGATACCCGTCGGCGCGCCGATCGTTCCGGTTGGGCTGCCGGTGGGCGGCGTGACGGCGACCACAAGCGGTCCCGTGGTGGGCGCCGGTGCGCCAGCGCCGGTGTAGACGGTCGAGAAGCCGCTGTGGTTGTCCGAGACCCACCACGGCGTCGTTGGACCAGCTACGAGGCCCCAGGCGTTAATCAGATTCGGATCCGTGACGGGCGCTTGTCCGGCTACGTCTGAGACGAGGTTCGTCTGCTTGTAGCCGGTGGCGGCGCTGGCGCCGGGGCTGGACGCTCCGAGGGCGATCGCCGCGACCAATAACGCAGCGACGACGAAGGGGGTGCTGAAGCGTAAACGGGGTGACATACGCGCTCCTTCCTGGCTCCACACCAGATGAAATATGAGATTCCGCTTCATGCACGGCTACGTCTCGCGGGGAGCAGGGGATTTGCGCAAATCGCAGATTGTGGGGCGTTCGGGCGAATTTAGAGGAGTTCTTAAGGCGTGGCTATTCCACGTAAACGCGGGAGATAGACGCAAACGTCGTAGCGTACAGATCCCGGTTCCAGCCAACGGACGGGAAAACAACGCACTGGACAGGGCTGTTGATCGCCACGCGCCCCTTCTCCGCGCCCGTCTCGATATCGAGCACGACGACGTGTTCGCCTTTGCCGCCGGTGTCGTCGAAATCGTAGCTCATCAGTTCGCCCGTCTCGGGGAACACGACCATGTGGCCGGCCTGGTGCTGCTCTCGCTGCCAGATCTGTTGCGGCTCATTGGCGTCAAGACGCCACGCCGTCATGATTCCGTGCCCGCTGTCGTAGCCGACGGCAATGTGGCGCTTGCTGTCGATGGCCGGCGGGTTGGCGATGATCCCGCCCGGCTTGCCGCACACTTCGACCATCTGCGGTTCGCCGCCGTGCAGTGGGATGCGAATGAGGTGCAGCGGTGCGGACGACGCACCTTTGCCCGTAAATGACGGCCCGAAAGCGCTCGTGCCCTCCCCGTTGTCCAGGAACCAGGCGAAGCCGTCTTCGATGACCGCGTCCCAGCCAAACGTCTGGCCCTCGATCGTTCGGTACTTTGTACGCCAGGCTTCGTCCTCGGTCAGCGTGGCGCGTTCGGCGTTCCACTCGAACCGCATCGCGTGCGTGTCTCCAATGACGTAGATGCGTGGCGTGCTGTCGTCGCTCACGTCAGCGGAGAGACGAGCGATCGAACCTTCCGGCATCTCGTATCGCGCGACGATCTCGAGTCGCTCCGGCTCCAGCACGACGAGCTCCGAGCCACGCAGCTCTGCGGGCAATGCGTGGCGTCCCTTCCCGCCGGCGAAATCCTTCATCACAAGATGACCGTCGGGCAAGACAAGAAGCGAGTTGTACGGCCGTTCGCGTGGCAGCATGCGCGACGCGACCGGCTGGCAGTCCGGATCGAGACGGCGGCACCAGCGGCCGTAAGTCACATACAGCGAGCCGTTGGCGTGCGCCGCGATCCCGCCGGGCCAGAGCGGCCCCGAATCCAGCGCTGGCGACGTCTTCACCGGCGCCAGCGACTCCGGATCGATGCGCTCCACCCACGACGTCGTGTCGGTCGGCGGACCCTTGTGCCCGAGTAAGTAAACCTCGCCCGGATCGCGCGTGATCGTCATGCACCCGATGAGAATCGGACGGCTACGCGCCTTCAGCACCTCGCTCGGTTGCAGGTCGAGTCTGGCAGCGCGGCTGGACGCCTGCGTTCGGCGAGGTCCGCCGTCCTCGCACGGCCATGGCCCCGGCCAGTAGCCGGCCAGCGCTGGGTCGAGCATCAGTCCACTCTCCCCATCGCAAACTTCAGGTAGTCGCCCTCCGGAAACGCCGCGAGCACCGGGTGATCGAAACCGGCGCCGTGCACCGACTCCAGCTTCCAGCGCCGACCCGCCTGCTTTACGCCGTCCTCCACGCTGGCCAGGAAGTCGTCGCGCCCGAAGTGGCTGGAGCAAGAGGCTGCGCAGAGCAGCCCGCCCGGCATCACTACCGACGCAGCAAGCTTGTGCAGTCGCGTATACGCCTGTTTCGCCGCCGGCACCGCGTCCTTCTTCGGCGCGAAGCTGGGCGGATCGCTGATCACGATGTCCCAGCGCTCGCGGTGCTGCATCGCGTCCGCCAGGAACGCGAACGCATCGGCCGCGTGCACGTTGTTTCGGTCCAGCGGCAAACGGTTGATCTCGAAGTTGCGTCGGGCCGCGTCGATTGCCGGCTTAGCCAGATCGACGGTGTCGGTGCTGCGCGCGCCGCCCACCGCCGCGTGCACTGCGAAGCCACCGGTGTACCCGAACAGGTTGAGCACAGACTTCCCGCGCGCGCGCTGTGCCACGCGAATGCGGTTCTCGCGCTGGTCGATGAAGAGTCCGCCCTTCTGCCCGTGCGCCAGGTCGACAATGAAGCGCACGCCGTTCTCCAGCACTTCTCGCTCATTAGCGGCACCACCCGATCGCTCAGAGCGATCGACCAGCGCTCGAAACGGTAGTCGATCGCCCGCCGCCTCGTGTAGTCGCGGCTCCAGTGACTCGTAGAAAGCGCGAGCTCCCTCGCCGTCAAAACGCACGACAGCGGTGTCAGCGTAGAAGTCGATGTGCAGGCCGGGAAGCAGGTCGCCTTCGCCATGCACCCAGCGGAAGACGTTCGTCTGCGCCAGGTCCAGCCGTTCGAGCCGCCGGTCGAGAGCATCGCGCAATCGCCGCGCGATCAGTTCGTCCGCATCGGCGAACTTGTGGCCCGGTCCGCCTGACTCCAGCACCCGCACCGCGATCGGCGAGCGTTCGTCCCAGTAGCCGCGTGCGATCGGGCGGCTATCCCGCGTCCGTATCTCGACGAGCGCGCCGTTCGCCGGCGTTCCCTTGGCATCGAGTGCGTCGCGGTACAGCCACGGGTGCCCCTGGCGGATAGATCGCGCGAGGTTCTTCTTGAGGACGACAGGTGTCGGGCGACGAACAATGCTCACCTTCGGATTGTGCACCATCGGCGGCTGAGCGGCTTCGATCAGGCGGGCGGGCACGTCTTGAGCGTAAACGCCACCTCAAGTCCGCCGCTCTCCGCAGCGTTGGCCCAGATCTGCCCGCCCTGCGCCTCGGTGAGTCGTTTGCAGACGGCGAGCCCTAACCCAGACCCGCTGGCTCCACGGGCCCGGCGGCTCGACTGATAGTAGGTCTCGAAGATGCGATCCAGCTCGGCGGCGGGAAGACCCTCGCCGTGATCAGCGACCGAAATCAGCACCTCTTCATCGTCCTGGGATACGGCGCGAATCTCGATAGGCTTGTCCTGCGGTGAGTACTTGTGTGCGTTGACGAGCAGGTTCACCAGGATCTCCTGCACGTAGCCCGCGCTGCTCAACACCGGCGGCAGGTCCGGCTCCTCCTCGATGTGAACGACGCGTCCTTCTGCCATCGCCTGGAAGACCGTAACGGCGGTCCGTATCTCCTCGCGGACGACGACGGGCTCCGGTTCTAGCCCGCCGCCCACCTCCGACGCGGCGAGCGACAGCATGTTCGTCAGCATCAGCGCCAGGTGGGTCGATTGCTGCTCCAGCATCTCCAGCAGTCCGTCGCGTTCTTCTTCGCTGTTTGCGCCTCGGCGGCGGAGCAGCCAGATGCCGCCTTGTATCACGGTGAGAGGTGTGCGCAGCTCGTGGGCGATCATCGCCAGCGTCTCGTCGCGGTGCTCGGTGGCGAGCCGGATCTCGTCGATGCGGTCCGTCAGCCACTCCGTCTTCGTGCCGATCGGCACATCGAGAGCGTTCTTAATCAGGGTCTCTTCGTCTCTGGCTGATTCGTCTGGCGACACGGTCCACCCTTCACGCCCGTCTATCGTATACCAGGCTCAGTTCTTGCACTTATGACGAATGTTCATGAGCGATTTTGGCCCGGGGGTATACTCGAAGCAGTCTAAAGGAGTCCGCCATGGCTATAGTGCCCTCGTATTACTCAGTCCATCACGGGAAAAAGCCCGAGGCTCACCGCGTTTACCACACCAACGACCGGTGCTTCTCCGGCCGCGACATTCCGCAGCAAGACCGCCGCGAAGGTGACAACGGTTACCGCCTTTGCGTTGAGTGCGCCCGTCTCAACGCCGTTCCGCTGGCCTCACAGCTAGCCTGATCACCTTACCAAGGCTCCCAGTTTCGGCAGTAGAAGAGGTACGGCATGTCACAGAACCCTGAAACCAGCGCTCACTCCATGCGCTTCACGATCGATGAGGTGCTATCCGGCATGCTTGCGACGATTGAGCGCGATCACTTCACGGACGACACCGAGGCCCTCGGCCAGGTGTTCAAAGGACTGGCGGCGGAAGGTCCGTTGTTCGCGCCTTTCGCCGCTGTGGCCGGGGGCGCTGACTTCTCAGTAATAGTCGAAGGCGCGCTCGAGAAGCTCGTGAAGAACGGCTACCTGGAGCATCCCGCCGGACGGTACCGCCTGACGCCGGTCGGCCGCGCGAAGTGTCTGACCAGCAAGCGCACGCTCTTCAGCGCCAGCGACATCCGCGACCTGGAAAAGGGCGCTGTTTACTTCGACGCCCACACGATCAGCAGCTAGCGCTCGGCCGCGCTACTGCTCGAAGCTCTCGACAGTCTTCGCGTCCCGCGTGTGCGCAGCGTCCGGGTTCTCCCCGAACTCCCGTAGCGCTCGGCGCTGGCGTAGCAGATCCCACGCCTGGTCCAGCCCAACCTCCAGCTCTTGGAGGCGGGCGTGCGCGTCGTCAGCCATCTCGCCGGTGGCCTTCCGCTCACGCAGTTCTCGCTCTTCTTCCACCAGCGTCTCTATCCGTCTCAGAATTTGTGCGTCGTCCATCGTCAGGCTCCTTTGAGATTGACTGCCAGAATACGCGTCATTCTGGCCCTGACCCCATTGTAGCTTGCTGTTGCGCAGGACATTCGTGGACGCTCGAGGCTGCTGCCGTCCCTTCGACGATCTCGAGGCAGTCGTAACAGACGGAGTATTCGACCTGTTCGCCTTCGCCCTGAGTCGAGTTCATGATGTGCAGCAAGTTGTAGCCATTGGGCAGGCGCTCATCTGGCGCACTCGATTCCACTGTCTTACTCCGATCCTTCGGTCTTCACTCTTGCCACCTCTAACCCCCCGCTGGTCGTGGTGCGTCGACCACCCGCAGGAGAGCGGCCCTGCTGTCCCAGGCAGTCCAGCTCTCCGCGATCTTTCCGTCCTTGATTCGGCAACGCGTGATCCCCCGCAGACCGTGGGCCCGGTGCGCAGCCGCGAGGCTCGACGGGCGCCGCGTGTGGGCTATCCAGCGAATCACGATGCCCGTCCTTTCGACCACAAACTCTGCCACCGTGATGTAGAAGGTGGGGAAGGCTCTCTGGTAGAGAGCCACGCTCACCCTGACCGCCTCGGGGCCGGCGACTAGATCAGGCACCAGGCCGCCATGGTTTACATACCCTTTGCTGAACAACTCGTCTGCTAGCTCAAGGCGTCTTTTGTTCCAGACTTCGTCGATTGCCAGTTGGACCAGCTCGGTCGTACTCATCGTCACACTCATCACCCACTCTCACCTGTGGCTAGCGTCGCACCATTGGGGCTCCGTGTAATGAGGTTTGTTCATGCTGGGGGCCCAAATGGCCGGTTCCGGTATCGATTTGCGTGTCTCATCGCGGTAAAATGTCAGCAAATGCTTGGGGGTGCAGCGTGAAAAACCGTAACCGTACACCGCTCAGCCCGGCACGGGCGCTGCTGGTAACCGATCAGCCATTGTTGGCCGGCGTCGTCGGACTGGCACTCAATCACGGCACTTACACCACCCGCGTCGCCGTAAGCGCTTCCGAAGCGAGTGATGTCCTGAAAGAGTGGGAGCCGCACCTGGCGGTGGTCGATATGGACGTCGACGACGGCAAGATCGTTGATTGGCTGGAGCAAACGCAGGCCCGTGCGCAGCGCCTTCCGCTGGTCGCCCTGACTCGCCGCGGGGACCTGCGTACGAAGCTCACAGCATTCGAGCACGGTGTTGACGATATCCTCACCGTGCCGTTCTCGCCGGAGGAGCTGGTCGCGCGCACCCTCGCGCTCATGCGCCGCGCTTACGGCGAGACAGGCGTCTTCGCGCCCGTGCTCAAGATGGGTGAGTTGGAGATCGACATCCTGAACCGCAGCGTGACGGCGGGGGGGCACCAGTTGCACCTCACGTCGCTGGAACAGAATCTGCTGTACCTTCTCGCCGCGAACGCTGGGCGTCTTCTCACGCGCGACGAGATTATCGACTACCTCTGGGGTACCGACTACGCCGCCGAGAGCAACGTCGTCGATAGGCATATCCGCAACCTGCGCGCCAAGCTACAGAATGACTGGCATCGACCGCGCTACATCGTGACAGTGCCCGGGCAGGGCTACCAGTTCACGCCGAACACGTAGTCTCGACGGATTTCGCCCGTTAAGCGGCGACTGTGATGACGCCCAGGATCACGAGGATGATGAACACGACGATAATCACTAGCCAGATGTTTTGACCGAATAGCATTTGCTGCACCTTCTTCCGTAACGTGATCTTCTCCCCAAATGGGCGGCGCCGCATGACGAAACTTCATGACGTAAGCCACCGGAGATGTCAAACTTCTGCTAACAGCAGAAAAGCACAAACGTGAGGCACTTGCCTCGCCAACTACCAATCAAGCTCTAGCGGTAGCACGAGGTGAGAATGGTTACCCCCGCCCGATATCGAATGACAGAGGCCGGCCAGGACACGCTCGACGCGTACGCGGCGAGCATCATCCGTGCCCCCGGCCAGATGATCGACCCTAAAGTATTCGACGAGATCGAGGAGCAGATCGATCTCGCGCGGCTGGTCCCAGGGCTCGCCAACTCGATCCCCTACGAAGACTTCGTGAAAGCGCTCCGTCTCGCCCTTCTCACCGAGTCAGCGACTGACACTTACTCGATCCAGTTCCAGGAAGTCGCCAGGCAGTACGGGGCCGGCTGGCTCGCTGCCTTCAATGACAAAGTCTGGGACCCGGACGAGCAGACGCACCGCACGCCGTACTTCCGTACGCTGGTCGCCATGGGCCTCGACCCGGCCGAGCTGGAGCGCGACATGCGGCAGGCGCAAGAGCGCAGCTTCGATCGCAAGGCTGCCAACGACCCAGCAGCGATCTGCATGTTCGGCACGAACCAGGAGCTGCTCACCGACGGCTACCACGGCGCCGTCGCCTTTACGCTGAAGCCGTACGCACCGCTCGCTGCGCACGGCATCTTCCTCGTGAAGAAGCGGGAGAAGCTGCACACCGAGTGGTATCGCAAGATGACGGCCATCCAGATCGAGCACAACCCGGAGCTCTTGGCCAACGCCGCCTACGTCACCGCACACTTCGAGATGCCGGAGAACCAGGTCGCGCCCCAATACGCCCCATACGGGGGCGACTACTGGCAGATGATGGGCATGAACAAAGCGCAGTTGGTGAAAGACCTGGTGCGCGTGTTCCACCAGCTCACCGGGGACGTCCACAAGACCGGCCAGTTCCTGATCGATGTCGGCGCTGAGCGCGGGATCAAGGTGAAGGGCATCAGCGTACGCTTCCTGCGCACGCTGCTCATGCAACTACGGCTCACGGGATTTATCGGCGAGGTCGTCCTGCAGTCGCAGGGCCTCTCGTACCTCTTCCAGAAGGAAGAAGAACAGACGCTAAAAGGCCGGGTCCGAGCTCTTCTCCGCAAGGTTGTTGCGGAGCGAGTCGGTCTCAACTCGGTCGCCGGCTAAGCGGCGAACACACCACCGCCGGTATCCCCCCACCGGCGTGGTGTCGCTTCCGGTCCCTGCGAAGGATAGCCTGCTCCGCGCACCTGCGTAGGTGAGCAGCGCCGCGAACATAGTCAGCATCACGGCAGAGAGCATCTGTGTGACTTCAACGTTGCCCAGCTGAGGGACCGCGTACGTTGAGTTAAGCCAATCGTAGAACGGCGTGATGCGCACCCAGTCCGGATACGCCGGGCGCTCGCGCGCATCGAAGAGGTAGTTCCCGCCGAGCACAAAGTACAGGTTTGCGAAGTGCACCGCCGCTAGTATGGCGAACGCCGCCCACAGCGCGCGGCTCTGCGCGATGGCGCAGGCAAACAGCAGCGGCAGAAACGCCGCGAAGACGTAGCGCTCATGCATACGAGTAAGAAACAAGAAGAACGCCATTACTGACAGCGTCATGCCCAGCGCCAGGTACTCCGCCCCACGCGCCTTGCGCAGCGCCAACATGACCGCCGCCTGCGCGCTCGCAAATATCGCGATGCTCCAGTAGCGAGTGGATACGCCGAGAAAGTCGACCGCTGGTGCAAAGCCTTTGGCGCACGGTCCGTTCACGTCGCAGCGCAGCGCGGAGTGCTCCAGCCCGCCGATTGACCACACGTTATACGCCCAGAACGAGTTCACGCGGTACGAAGCAACGTCGCTCGCGTTGCGCAGGATCGAAAGCAGCCGCCACGGCTCGTAGCCAAGGAACGGCGCGCTAGCCAGCGCCACGATTCCCACCGCAACGCCGACACACTCAAACCAGACGAGCGGAATGCGCCAACGTACGGGCGGGTGCTCTCGCATGATCCAGAACGCCACGAATGGGCCCACCGCAATCGCCTGCGGCTTCACCAGGAAGCCGAGCGCTAGCGCCGCAATCCCAGCGACCGGCCGTCCCTTCGCGACGAAGTACACCGTGAGTAGCAAGAAAAACGCCAGGATCGAGTCGATCTGCCCCCAGAACGCGCCGACCAGGATCGCCGGCGGAAACAGCAGCCACGCCACCGTCGCCGCCATCTGCGTCGTCCGCCCGCGCTCGCCCAGCATCCGGTACAAAAGCAGCGCCGACGCCAGATCCGCGACGATCGCCGGCGTCTTCAGCAGGAAGTTCCACTGCCCGTCGGAGAAATGCAGCAGCCGGTCCGCGCCACCGAAACCCCACAACACCCAGAGGTACCCCGGCGCATAGTCCGACGTACCCACGTTGTCGTAGAAGTGCCACGGCCCCTCACCTGCAATGCGCAGCGCCCAGTCGTGAAAGATGCGCAGATCGCCTGCGAACCCCGGCAACGTCGCCAGGAACAAGCGCAACGCCAGTCCGAGCGCCGCCGTCAGCACCAAACAAACGACTGCCGCATCCGCGCGCGGACGCACGATGGCTAGCCGGAGACGCCGGTATCGTTGTCGGGGAAGCGTTGTGCTGGTCACTCACTCCAGCTTGCCGATCAAATCGCCAACGAGCCGCTACACGGACGTGCTTAAACGTTACGGCGGTCTTGCAGTGTGTACCCGTGGCAGCTAGGAGCAGTGCTTGTTAAAGAACGCGGCAATCGCGACGCGGATTGGCGACGCACGCCACTTGCCAGGGTCTAACAGTTCTCTCATTTTTCCTGCCGCGGGGAACGACTTGATGATACACCGGCCTGCCGGTCGCTACCCCTCGCTCCAGCGGACCCCATCGACGATACTAGCGCCGAATGACGCTCACACTCAGCTTCCACGGTGGTGCCGGCACGGTGACCGGTTCCAAGTTCCTGCTCCAGGCTGACGGCAAGACGCTGCTGATCGACTGCGGCCTCTTCCAGGGTCTGAAAGAGCTGCGCTTGCTCAACTGGCGCCCGCTCCCCTTCGAACCCGCGTCGATCGACGCCGTTGTTCTCACCCACGCCCACATCGATCACTCCGGCTTCCTCCCGCGCATCGTCCGGGAGGGTTATCGCGGCCCGATCTACTGCACCGCCGCCACCCGCGCGCTCGCCGAGATCATCCTCCTCGACGCGGCTCGAATACAGGAAGAAGATGCCGACTACGCCAACCGCAAGAAATTCAGTAAACACAATCCCGCGCTGCCGCTGTTCACGGAAGAAGACGCGACGAGAACGCTTCGCCAGTTGCGGGCTGTTGAGCACGGCGAGTTGTTGGAGCCAGCGGGCTTCCCGACTAAGCTCCACAACGCCGGCCACATCCTTGGCTCAGCGTTCGCGGAGGTGCAGGCGCCAACCGACACAGGCCAAACGACTATCGTCTTCAGCGGTGACATCGGCCGCTACGGCGCGCCGCTGCACCGCGACCCGGACAACCTGCCCGCGTGCGACACGCTACTCCTCGAGTCGACGTACGGAGATCGCATCCACGATCCGAAGCCGCTGATCGATCAGATGCGCGAGCCGATCCTCCAGGCGGTGGCGCGCGGCGGGATCATTCTTATTCCAGCTTTTGCGGTGGCGCGCGCGCAGCTCGTCACGCTCCTGCTGACCGAGATGATCGAGCACGGACAGTTGCCCGCTATCCCCGTGCACGTCGACAGTCCTATGGCCGTCGACGTGACGGAAACCTATGAGCACTACTTGAATGCGGACGAATTGGACCTGCCAGAGATCGCCGGGCACCTCTTTCCGGGCACCGTCCAGTTCCACCGCAGCGTGGCTGAATCGAAGCTGCTGAACAACGTTCCCGGGCCGATCATCATCATCTCTTCCAGCGGGATGATGACCGGCGGCCGCGTCCTCCACCACCTACAGCGGATCCTGCCCGATCCGAAGAACCTGCTGTTGCTTGTCGGCTACCAGGCGGCTGGCACGCGCGGCCGCACCCTCCTCAATGGCGCGAAGACGCTGCGCATGCATGGCCAGGACATCCCCGCGCTCTGCCAGTTCGTCTCCGTGGACGGCATGTCCGCGCACGCGGACGCCAACGAGCTGATGCGCTGGTCCCACTCCGGCCCGCACGTGCCACCAAACATCTTCCTCACGCACGGCGAGCCCCAGTCAGCCGAGGCACTGGCCCAGCGGCTAGGCGCCGACGTCCCGCACGTTGAGATCCCGCAACTCGGGCAGGAGTTCTCGTACAACGCAGCGGCGCGTCAGTGGACGCTCCTCGCGCCGTGAAAACGGACGAGTCCACGCCACCAAAGTCTGCCGCGAATGAGGAGCGGAAGCTTCTCTCGGGCCCCCGCCCGCGGATGCTCGAATTTGTCCACGCATTTCGAGTCTTCCTTGAGTTCATCCGAGGTTTCCGCAAGCTGCACTTCGTTGGGCCGTGCGTCACCGTCTTCGGCTCGGCGCGCTTCAAAGATGGCCACGAGTACTATGCGCTGACTCGCGAGGTCGGGAAGGGCCTGGCGGACGCTGGCTTCACAGTGATGACGGGCGGCGGCCCCGGCATCATGGAAGCGGCCAACCGCGGCGCCAGAGATGCCGGCGGCGTGAGCGTCGGCTGCAACATCCAGCTCCCGCAAGAGCAGCAACCCAACGCTTACCTCGATAGCTGGATCCTGTTCCAGCACTTCTTCGTGCGCAAGGTGATGCTGGTTAAGTACTCGTACGCCTTCATCGCGATGCCGGGCGGCTTCGGGACGCTGGACGAGATCTTCGAAACGATCGTTCTCATTCAGACGAAGAAGATCAAGGACTTCCCGATGATCCTGATGCCATCCGGCTTCTGGAATCCAATTCTCGACGCCTTCCGCCAGACGCTGTTTGAGCGCGGCACGATCGACGCTGTCGACTTTAGCTTGCTGCGTGTTATCGACTCGCCTGACGAGGCCGTGCGGCAGATCCTGGGCATCGCGATGGGCGACTTCGGGCTGACCTACGTCCCCCGGCCGAAGCGCCGCTGGTTCTTCTTCGAATAGCGGCTCGCCTCCAACAAAGCAAGGAACCGGCCCCTTTCGGAGCCGGTTCCTATCTGGTCAGTTGGAGGCGACGATGGGATTCGAACCCATGATGGGGGTTTTGCAGACCCCTGCCTTACCACTTGGCTACGTCGCCGCT
>JBDTOK010000055.1:0-14349 GCA_039933275.1 Chloroflexota bacterium
ACCGATGTTCGGGCCTTCCGGCGTCTCAATCGGGCAGATGCGGCCATAGTGGCTGAAGTGGACGTCTCGCACGTCGAAGCCGGCGCGGTCTCGCGAGAGACCGCCGGGGCCCAGGGCGGAAAGACGGCGCTTGTGCGTCAGCTCGGCCAGCGGGTTTGTCTGGTCCATGAACTGCGACAGCTGTGAGCCGCCGAAGAACTCCTTGATCGCGGCCACAACCGGGCGGATGTTGATCAGCTGGCTCGGCGCAGTTTCCTGCGGGTCGGTGATCGTCATGCGCTCGCGGATTACGCGCTCCATGCGGAGAAGGCCGATGCGGAACTGGTTCTGGATCAGCTCACCGACGGTTCGCACGCGGCGGTTGCCCAAGTGGTCGATGTCGTCCGACTTACCGTTGCCGTTGTTCAGGCGCACGATCTCGCGCACGATGGCCATCAGGTCGCCCGGAACGAGGACGCGATCGGTCGTGTGATCGCGGCGGAGGCGCTTGTTGACCTTGTAGCGGCCAACCTTGCCCAGGTCGTAGCGGCGCGGGTTGAAGAACAGCGAGTTGATCAGCTGCTTGGCGTTCTCAATCGTCGGCGGGTCACCGGGGCGAAGGCGGCGGTAGAACTCGAGCAGCGCCTCTTCCTTGTTCTCAGAAGAGGGGTCGCGGTCCAGCGTCGCCTTGATGAAGCGGTGGTCTTCGCCGATGTCGCTGTCTTCGAACAGCGCGATGATGCGGTCGTTTGTGCCGAGGAGGTGGTTCAGCTGGCTGCGAAGCTTGTCGGCCTCGCGCTCGGTCTTCGCCTCCTCGATCTGCTTTTGCAGCTCCTTGATGTCCTTGAGGCTCGGGTGCTTAGGGAGCAGCTCCGGCTCGTCGATGGCTCGCAGGAGCGTGGTGATCGGAATCTTGCGCTTGCGGTCGACCTTGACGGAGATCACGTCCTTGTTAGACGTCTCAAACTCCAGCCAGGCGCCGCGGTTAGGGATGAGCTTGGCGTAGCAAAGGTCTCGGCCGCTCGTGTTGTCGCGCTCCAACGTCAAGTAAACGCCGGGGGATCGCACCAGCTGGGAGACGACGACGCGCTCGGCGCCGTTGATGATGAACGTGCCCTTTTCGGTCATGAGCGGGAAGTCGCCCATGAAGATCTCCTGCTCCTTGATTTCGCCGGTCTCCTTGACGAGGAGCTCGACGTTTACGCGGAGGGGAGCGGCGAACGTGGCGTCGCGCTCACGGCACTCGTCCTGGTCGTACTTGGGCTCGCCGAAACTGTACTCGGCGAAGCGCATCTCCAGGCGGTTGCCCGTGAAGTCGGAGATGGGGGAGATCTCGTCCAGGAGCTCCCGGAGGCCTTCACGCTTGAAGATCTCGTAGGAGTCGACCTGGATCTGGATCAGGTTTGGCAGGTCCTGTACGTCCGGGATGCGCGAGTACGATTTGACTAGCGCAGGGACGCGGAATTTTTCGGAAATGACATCGCGCGGAACAACCATGCAGAAAACTCTCCCTCAGACAGGCAACGAGACAGGGGTCAATGAATGCGTACTATGGGCACAGACAAGGCAATAGGAAACACAGAAAGGGGATTTCGAGAGACATCCACGGTAAATGTAAGCCTCTTACGCGAAAGTGTCAACACCTGAATATGTAGGGGCTCGACAATCTCTATACGGTTAATCCGCGTTTACAGATGCATGGACGCCAACCGGACCGATTATGGTCGATCTGCGAGCAGGCGCCTGGCCCCGCATGACGCTGGCCACCCCCGCCACGATCAGCAGCCCGCCGGCGATCGTGTTTACGCCGACCGACTCGCCGAGGGCGATCCAGCCCAGGAATACGGCCACGATGGGCACGATGTACGTCACGAGCGTGGCCCGGACGCTGCCCAGGTTCTCGATTAGCCAGAAGAACGCGATGTAGGCGATTCCCGTCCCGGCCAGGCCAAGGCCGAGAATACTGCCCCAGGCCTTCAGACTGAGCGAGAAGTCCGGGGAGCCGGTGCGCACGACCAGCAGGATGGCCAAGAGGATCGCAGAAGACATAACCAGCTGGACGAGCGATACGCTGACCGGGTCCTGCCCGTGCAAGACGCGGCGGGTGTAGACGGTGCCGGCGCCGTAACTGGCCGCCGCTCCCACCACCGCCAGCTCGCCGAGGACGTTGGAACTGGCGATATCGGTCACGTCGCTACCCGTCAGTACGACCACGCCGAGGAACGCCAGGATCAGTCCGCCCAGGCGCATCAGGGTCATCCGCTCCTCGTCCAGCAGGGCGACGGCGACCATTGCCGTGAAAATCGGGACCGTGGCGTTGAGGATGGACGCCGTGCCGCTCGGGATGTGCGTCTCCGCCCAGGCGATCAGTGCGAATGGGATGACGTTGTTGACTACTGACATCACGGAAACGCGCCGGACGAGGCCGGGGCTGACATGCAGTGGCCGCCGGCTGACCAGAACGAACGCCGCGACGGCAATTACCCCCAGGAAGCAGCGCCCAAACGCCACCTCCAGCGGGCCGGTGTGGTCCAGGAGGACCTTGATGAACAGAAACGATGCGCCCCAGGTCCCGCCAAGCGCTAACAGCACCGGCAGGGCCCGCATCGTGCGGGTGTCCATTAGCGGTGCGTCGCCCTAGGCATGAGGCGGCGCCAGCTCCGGCGCTTCTCGTCAGGCGGGGTGGGCTGTGCGGGAGGCGCGTCGCACTCGATTACGCGCATAACGGCGGCGTTTACGGCCAGGTTTGCTAACCAGTAGCGAGCTTCCTCTTCGCGGCCGGGCTCTAGCTTAAGCACTGCGGCGGCTCCTCGCGGGCTCCTCCGCGACGGGCAGGGGCAGGGCAGTTGTCTCTTTGTACGTGGCGAAGGCGACGGTCGTCTTCGTGGCGGTGACGGGGCCAGCCTTCCAGATCTGCTGGAGGATCTCCTGCAGGTCCTTGGTCGTACCGCAGCGCACCTTGACGATAAAACACTCGTCGCCGGCGATGTGGTGCGTTTCGATGACCTCCGGGAGATCGGCCACGGCGGCGGCGATGTCCTCCGGCCGGTAGTCGGACAGGCGGACGGATACGTAGGCGAGCACGTCGAGGCCCAGCGCTTCCGGGTCGACGATGGCGGCGTAGCCCCGGATGATGCCCCGCTGCTCCAGCTTCTTCACTCGCTCATGGACGCTGGGCTGGCTGAGGCCGACCGCCTCGCCGATGGCGGAGTGGGAGGCGCGCCCGTCCTGCTGCAGGATCTCGAGGATTTTCAGATCGATGAAGTCGAGTTCTGTATCCATGGCAGCCTTCCTTTTACTGGGGGAATCGATCATGCAACTATATTATATCCGCTCAAATCGCGGACAAACAATGGGTTATCGGGCTTCGGGCATTACTAGGAAACGCGGCCGTTGAGGATGTCCTGCATCTCCTGCCCCCTGACGCCGTCCGCCATCAGCTCGTGCGTCTTGTGGTCGCGCACCTCGATCGCCGCCTTCTTGACGGCGGCGACGGCGACCTGCAGGAAGGCGCTGCCGTAGCTGACCCGCGCCACGCCCCACTCCTCCAGCTCGCGGGCGCTGGGGATGCCCGGCCCGGCGAGAATGCTCACCGGGGCTGGCACCTCCTTCACGAGCGTCTTGATGAAGTCGGGCTCGGCCACGCGGAAGAAGAAGACGCTATCGGCGCCGGCTTCGGCCCACGCCTGGCCTCGCTTGACGGCTTCTTTCAGCGCCGCCGGGCGATCGTTGGCTAGAGCGATGAAGGCGTCGCAGCGGGCGTTGAGGAGGAATTCACTGCCCAGCGTCTTCCGTTCGTCCATGAAAGCGGCGATCTTCTCGAGCTGGAACTTGATGTCCAGCAGCTTGCCGGGCGACTGGCGGTCGCCGTCCTCCATGTTCATGCCGGCCGCGCCTGCGTCGATGAAGCCGCGGATCGTCTCGCGGACGTCGTCGGGGCCGCCGTAGCCATCTTCGCCGTCGGCGTTGACGGGGATGCGCACGGCCTGCG
Organism: Chloroflexota bacterium; assembly: GCA_039933275.1. Classification (GTDB taxonomy): domain Bacteria; phylum Chloroflexota; class Dehalococcoidia; order SM23-28-2; family RBG-16-64-32; genus DATKKM01. The sequence goes on from JBDTOK010000055.1 coordinate 3,971, forward strand.
CACAGAGGCGGGTCATCTCCACCATCCGCTGCCGTGAGACGCCGAGGTCCGGGTGGCCGGTCGCGTTCGCAAAGCCGGCGCTGCTGCCCTGGATCGCCTCGAACTCCAGGTGCTGGAAGAGCAGAGCGCTGAGCACGTTGAAGGCGCCCGGCATGATCACGATTTCCGGCGCCTGCAAGAGCGCCTTCAGGCGGCGGCTCTTCTGGTTGGCGGCTTCGACCACTTCGCGCGTCGGCATCTCAAACGGCATGTTTATGCTCCTCCAGCCGCGACGGCGGCTTCCTCTCGATGTGCAGACTCCATGGTTAGCAGTTTCTTTTTGCGGTGGACGCCCAGCGCGTACCCGCCGAGCCCGCCGTCGTTCTGGATTACGCGGTGGCAGGGGATGATCAGCGCCACCGGGTTGTGCGCGCAGGCCTGCGCCACGGCCCGGGCCGCCTTGGGGTTGCCGATCTCCCGCGCGATCTGTGAGTACGACTTCGTCTCCCCGTAGGCGATCGCCCGCAGTGCCCGCCAGACGCGGATCTGGAAGGCGGTCGCCTGGATGTCGACTGGCATGTCGAGCCGCACTTCGCGCCCATCCAGGAACCCTACGACGTCCTGTATCCAGCCGGTGCTGTCCGGGCGGCGCGCGATGAGCGCGTGCGGGTACTCCCGGCGGAGCGATTCTTCGAGCTTCTCCTCCGAGTCACCCAGCCGTAACGTGCAGATCCCACGCTCCGTTGCGCCAACGAGCAGCTTGCCCAGCGCTGAGTCCACGATCTCGTATCCGATCGCCATGCCGCGCCCGCCTCGGCGGTAGGCCGCCGGCGTCATCCCCAGGTGGGAGTCGGCCTTCTCGTACAGGCGGTTGCTGGACGGGTAGCCGGCGTCGTACATCGCTTGCGTGACGCTGGCTCCGTCGCGGAGGCCGTGGCGAAGGCGCAGAGCGCGGTGTGAGGCAGCGTACTCACGCGGGGTGACGCCGAGCGTTCGCTTGAACAGCCGGCGCAGGTAGTCACCCTCAACGTTGTACTTGCGGGCCACCGGCATCAGCGAGACGACGGCGTCCGGGTCGTTCTCAAGGTAGTCGCAGGCCTCACGGATCAGCTCCGGGCGGGTGTCCGCGAGCAGCTCGCGCGGTCTGCAGCGTTTGCAGGCGCGGAATCCAGCCGCCTCGCACTCGTCTGCGGTAGTCAGGAACGTCACGTTTTTGCGGAGCGGCGTTCGTGAGCGGCAGGAAGGCCGGCAGTAGATGCCGGTGGTCTTCACGGCCACGAAGAACACGCCATCCATCGACGTGTCGTGGTTGGTCACGACCTGCCAGCAAAGCTCCTGGTCCGCGATCGCCATTTCATCTCTCTCTGCGATATCTAATGCCATTTTTCGCACCTCCACCACGCAGGTTAGAGGGGGCGGAAGGGCGAAACTATCCGTCTTCTGCAATCATATCTCGCTAATCCGGCGATTGCCGTTCACAAACGTCTGGTCCGGGGCCGTTGTCAGTGTTTACGTGCGTGTTGTATGGTTGCCTCGCCTTGCGGCCCGCCCACGTTTGGCCGCACGCATTTGTTTGCATGAGCGACGGACGCGCCTTCCAGGACCTCAAGGTCTTCACGGGTAACGCACATCCCGAATTGGCCCAGGACATCTGCTCGTACCTGGAGTTGCCGATGGGACAGGCGGATGTCTTCGAGTTCTCCAATGAGAACATCTTCGTGCGCTTTAACGAGAACATCCGTGCCCGCGACATCTTCATCGTGCAGACGATGACCTCGCCCGTGAATACGCGGCTGATGGAGCTGTTCATCATGATCGATGCGGCGCGGCGGGCGTCTGCCGGACGCATCACGGCGGTCGTGCCTTACTACCCGTACTCCCGTTCGGACAAGAAGGACCAGCCGCGCGTGCCGATTACGGCGCGGCTGATCGCCAACTTCCTCGAGACGGCAGGGGCGGACCGGTTGCTGACCGTCGACCTGCACGCCGGGCAGATCCAGGGGTTCTTCAACATCCCGGTGGACGAGTTGACGGCGCTCTCGATACTGTCCGATTACTGGAAGAAGAAGAAGATCCCGAACCTGACCGTCGTCGCCACGGACGTTGGCGGTGCAAAGGGCGCTCGCCGCATGGCCGACCGCCTGGATGCACCGCTGGCCATCGTCGAAAAGCGCCGCCTGGGCAACGACGAGAAGGTGGAGGCGATGACGATCATCGGCGAGGTCGAGGGCCGGGCCGTTCTCGTCGTGGACGACGAGGTGCTAACCGGCGGGACGCTAGTCGCGACGGCGGAAGTCGTCATGAAGCACGGTGCCACTGCGGCCTACGTCGCGGCCACCCACCCGATCCTGGCCGGCGACGCGGTGGCCAAGATCGCCGCCTCGCCAATCGAAGAAATCGTCTTCACGGACACGATCCCGATTCCGCCAGACAAGCTCTTGCCCAAGATGAAGGTGCTCTCCGTCGCCCCGCTGCTTGGCGAGGCGATCAGCCGCATCCACACGGGCAACTCCGTCGGTGAGCTGTTTAACGGTCACTAGTTCGCGTCCGAACGCCCGGTAGGGCGTCCACCGAATCGGCACGACTCTCGACTGAACAATGGGATTGCTCTGTGGGACGGCTCCCGCGACGGTGGATGCTGCGCAGCTACAACGCTGGCCGATATCTCGCGTCTCTTCTAAGGGCTGGTATCATTGGTAGGCCATGCGCAAATCGAAGCGGGACACGGCCAACGTATCTTTAATGTCCCCACGGCATGATGCGAAAGAAGACTAACTAATGGTGCTCGGAATACTCAAAAACGCCTTTGGCAACTACAACGAAAAAGCGCTGAAAAAACTCTGGCCTATGGTCCACGAGGTGAACGAGTTCGAAGCGGAGATTCAGCCGCTAACGGACGAAGAGCTCGCGGCCAAGACCGTCGAGTTCAGAGAGCGGCTCGAAGAGGGTGACACCCTCGACGACATCATGGGGGAAGCGTTCGCCGTCTGCCGCGAAGCCTCACGCCGCCGCCTGGGCCAGCGCCACTTCGACGTCCAGATACTCGGTGGCGTCGTGCTACACGGCGGCGACATCGCGGAGATGAAGACGGGTGAAGGCAAGACGCTGACTTCCACGCTCGCGCTGTACCTGAACGGTATTGGCGGCAAGGGAGCGCACCTCATCACCGTCAACGACTACCTGGCCAAACGTGACGCGCAGTGGATGGGCGCGATCTATCACAGCCTCGGGCTGACGATTGGCATCCTCCAGCACGACACGGCTTACATGTACGAACCGACCGCCAACCGCGACGACCACAGCATGCGCTTCCTCGTCCCGTGCACGCGGCAAGAGGCGTACTCCTGCGACATCACCTACGGCACGAACAACGAGTACGGATTCGATTACCTGCGCGACAACATGGTCACTGACCTCAATATGGCCGTGCAGCGAAAGAAGGAGCCGCACGCCTTCGCCATTGTCGACGAGGTGGACTCGATTCTTATCGACGAAGCACGGACGCCGCTCATCATCTCGGGCCCGGCGGAAGAGACGGAGGAGGTGTACAAAACCTTCGCCCGCATCATGCCGCGCCTCGACCCAGACCACGACATCATCGTCGACCTCAAGCAGAAGACCGTGAGCCTCACTGAAGAGGGCACAACGCTCGTCGAGAAGGGTCTCGGCATCAAGAACGTCTACGACGCTAACAACTTCCGGCTCACGCGCTTCCTGGACGCCGCCCTCAAGGCGCAGTTCCTCTACGAACGCGACAAGCAGTACGTCGTCAAGGACGGCGAGGTGATCATCGTCGACGAGTTCACCGGGCGTCTCATGCAGGGCCGCCGCTGGTCGGATGGCCTGCACCAGGCGGTGGAGGCTAAAGAGAACGTCAAGATCCAGCGCGAGAGCGTCACCTACGCCACGATCACTCTGCAGAACTACTTCCGCCTTTACAAGAAGCTGGCCGGCATGACCGGTACCGCCTATACGGAGCGCGAGGAGTTCCACCAGATCTACGACCTGGACGTCGTCAGCATCCCGACGCACCGCGACATGATCCGTGACGACATGGCGGACATCATTTACAAGAACCAAGTTGGCAAGTGGCGGGCCGTCGTCGAAGAGATCGAGGACGCGCACGAGTGGGGGCGCCCGGTCCTGGTCGGTACGGTTGCGATCGAGACGTCTGAGGTGTTGGCCGACCAGCTCAAGCGCACGTCGACGTGCAAGCTTGCCGATTGTGGTGACTTCCACCGCGTCTGCCCGCTGAAAGAGCCTGACGTCCTCAACGCCAAGCAGCACGAACGTGAGGGTGGCATCGTCGCCAGTGCCGGTGTCATCGGCGCTGTGACCATTGCCACCAACATGGCCGGCCGTGGTACAGACATCATCCTTGGTGGCAACCCGGATAACATCGCCGAAGACATCGCCCGCAAGCGCGAGATCGACCTCATCAACGGCGACATCGAAGTGGCGGAGGCGATCCGCAAGGAAGCGCGCGAACAGTGGCAGGACGAGCACGACCGTGTCGTCGAGGCCGGCGGTCTGCACATCATCGGCACAGAGCGCCACGAAGCGCGCCGCATCGACAACCAGTTGCGAGGCCGCGCCGGCCGCCAGGGCGACCCGGGCAGCTCGCGCTTCTTCGTCTCCTTCGACGACGACTTGATGAAGCGCTTCTCGCCAGAGTGGGTGCCCAACCTGCTCGGCAAGATGGGCATGGACGAGAACACACCGCTGGAGAGCGGGATGGTTTCGAAGTCGATCGAGCAGGCGCAGACGAAGGTCGAAGGCCACAACTTTGATATCAGAAAGCACGTCGTCCAGTACGACGACGTGATGAACCAGCACCGCGACGTCATCTACAAGCAGCGCCGCCGCATCCTCGAGATGGTGCAGGGCATCAGCGAGACCGATCCCGAAGGCCTGAAGTCGCAGATCATCGAGATGATCGACCAGGAGATCGGCCGCGTGTTCGACTCCTTCGCGCCAGGCGATGACCCTGAGAACTGGGACATCGACAGCCTTGTCGGCGAGATGAAGAACGTGATGCCGACGCCGACAGCGTGGACGCCGAAGTTCTTCGCGAACATGGTCGGCGAGGAAGCGCTGGAAACAGTCCTCAACCACGCGCACGCTGAGTACGAGAAGAAGGAATCTGAGCTGGGCTCCGACCGCATGCGGATGTTGGAGCAACTCGTGTTGCTGCGCGTGATCGACCGGCTCTGGGTCTACCACCTGACCGCGCTCGAAGAGCTGCGGCAAGGCATCGGGCTTGTCGGCTACGGCCAGCTCGATCCGCTGGTCGAGTTCAAGCGCGAGGCGTTCGACATGTTCGCGCAGTTGAACGAGCACATCCGCCAGAACACCGTCCGCCAGATCTACCACACGACGTTCACCGCACCCGCGCCGCCGCGGCCAGTCGTCCCCGCCAACGCCAAGGAGACCGGCCCGGGCGAAGCGCAAGCGGCAGGCGGGACGGCTGCATCCGCGGCGAACGGCCAGACGAACGGAAGCTCGAAGAAGGCGCGGCAAAAGGCGCGCGCTCGTGTGGAAGCTTCCGGATCATCGGAGGACGCGACGCCGGCGGCGGTGACCGCGGCCGCGCCGATTGGCGGTCGCATCACCGCCGGGCGCGCTGGGCGCAACGATCCGTGTCCCTGCGGCAGCGGCAAGAAGTACAAGAAGTGCCACGGCGCTGGAGGCCTCGCGGGGCTCTAGCTCATGACCGATACGCAGACCGAGCCGGAGCGTGATATCCACGCTGAGGCAGACGAGATCCTGACGCGCCTCCGTTCCGACCTATCTTCCGGCGACACCCACTGGTTCCTGCCACTGTTGGATGCGGTGCGTAAGTGGCCGCTCCCTATGGAAACGGTTGGTAAGCGCGAGTACCGCTACCTGATCGCCGGCGAGGCGTTCGACTGGTTGCTGCTAGCGGAGCGCTTGCTGGACGACGTCCGCGAGCTAGTCCCGTCGGACGAAGCGGAAGCACTGCTCTTCGACCAGCGATTGCCGCTCGACATCACGGACGCTGACCTCGAGACGCTGCTCGGCGCGAAGTACAAGCCGCACCTCAACTTCATTTACGGCGTCCGCATCGAAGAAGCACTGAACACCGCCGTCGCGGAGGAAGTGCGCAAGGAGCGGACGGCCTCCCACATCTGGGACAAGGCCGGTCACGTTGACGACGAGGTGTTCCACCGCATCTACGGCCGCACGGTCGCCGAGATGCTGGCGGAGTTCCGCGAAGAGGTCGACCTCATCGATCCGGAGTGGGTGTCGCTCGCCGATTTGTCGGAGTGGCGCTACTGGCTCTTCCAGCAGCGCGTAAAGATGTGTGATCCGGCGAAAGTGGCCAGCGACACACGCAAGGGTCTCGCGTTCTTGCAGCGGTTGGAGATGAAGCACCGCCTGCGCACCGCTGTCGTCGAAGAAGTGCCCGTCGACATTACGCTCTAGCGTCAGATAAACGTCGCTACGGGCAGTTGCGTGACACCGCCGGTGAACGGAAAGATGCCGTCCTCCAGGAAGAGCACCGTATCGAACGGCGCCGCGATGTCGCTGCACATCGTCGCGGCAAGCGAGTTGAATCCGTTGACCAGCGCTGCGATTCCGAGCAGCCCGGAGCGGCGGATCGCTTTCGCCGGCTCAGATTCGTAGAGCGCCGTGAACAGCTGGTTGATCACCGGATCGGGATAACTGACAACGCCCGGCTGGTTTGAGCTGACGACCGTCTCGCGGACTGCATCGAGCCGAAGTTTGCCGTGTGCGCGGTGCACGACGTAGACGCAGGAGTCCTTTGCTTGCGACGCGGAGTCTTCGAGCAAACGCGCGACCTTCTCATCGCGCGGCGATTGCATCGCGGCGGCGGCGTTGAAGATCGGGAAGTAGCTGTTCCAGTTGCCCGTGCCGGCGACAAGGATGTCTGGATCGACCTGGAAGAGCTTGCGCGTCGAGCCTTTCACCTTGCCGATGACCTTGCCTTGATCATCGGATGCGTACTTGTAGACGATGCTGTCCGTGGATACGACGAAGCCGCCCGGCCCGCCAACGATCACGCAGCTCGACATCAGCTTGTCGCCGGTTTGTGCGCTCGAATCGAGTACATCAGCGGAATCGAGCCGTCGTTCTTAGTGAGACGCCAGTAGTCGCCGCCGGCGTGCACCATCGACGGGTACCACTGCTCGGCCGTGAACGGGAACTCGTGCAAGAAGTCGAGGCGGAGTCCGGCGTCGAGCAGCGCGGTCACGGTCTCGCTTATCGGGTGCGACCATGAATACGTCGTACGGTTCTGCACGCTGGCGGAGCGATCAGCGTAGGAGCCATCGTCGTCGAAACGCAGTGGGGCCTCGGTTGGGAAATAGGGGTAAGTGACGGCGAGATCCTCGCCCGCCGGCTCGAAGACGCCGAGCATTGGGTGGAAGTCGATGATGTAGAAGATGCCGCCAGGTCGCAGGAAGTGCGCGATGACCTGCGCCCAGCGAGTGACGTCTGGCAGCCAGAAGATCGTCCCGTAGGAAGTGAAGACGATGTCGAACCGGCCGTCCAGCTTATTCGGCAACTCGTAGATATCGGAGTGCACGAACCGCGCGTCGAGGCCGAGCTCTAACGCGTGCGTGCGTGCGGCTAGAATCGCCGGCTCCGAGAAGTCGACACCGGTAATGGTTGCGCCGCGCCGTGCCCACGAAAGCGAGTCGTTCCCGAAGTGACATTGCAGGTGCAGCAAGGATTTTCCGGTCACATCGCCCAGCTCTTCGATCTCGATTGAGTGCAGGGTGTCGCGGCCGGCCTTGAAGCCGGGCACGTCGTACATGGCGGCGCCCAGGTGCAACCCGACGAGCTCGTCCCAGTGCTTGCGGTTGGTCTCTGTGTATTCGTCCACGCCGCGCATTGTAACGCGCGCCTTGACCGCTACGTCTCGAGCCTAGAGGCTATGCGCATGCCCGACGCACCCATCACCGCCACTCTCCTCATCTCCTGTCGCGATCAGCGCGGCCTGGTCGCGGCCGTCTCCGACTTCCTCTTTCGCAACGACGGCAACATCATTCACGCGGACCAGCACACCGACAAGGAGGAGAGCGTCTTCCTCCAGCGCGTGGAGTGGGAGCTCAGCGGGTTCAAGCTAAAGCGCGAAGAGATTGAGGCCGCGTTCGCGCCGCTTGCGGAGCAGTTTGGGATGGCGTGGAGCGTCCGCTTCTCCGACTACACGCCGCGTGTCGCGCTCTTCACATCGAAGCTGCCGCATTGCCTGTACGACTTGCTCGCGCGCTGGCGGATGGGCGAATTCCGCGCGAGTATCCCGCTGATCATCAGCAACCACACGGATCACGCCGACATCGCCCGCGAGTTCGGGATCGAGTTCCACCACTTGCCGGTCACGTCGCAGACAAAAGCTGAAAGTGAAGCGAAGGCGGTCAAGCTGCTGCAGGACGCTGACGTCGACCTGGTTGTGCTCGCGCGCTACATGCAGGTGCTGGGCGAGGGCATCGTCGACGCGTTTGCGGGGCGGATCATCAACATCCACCACTCGTTCTTGCCAGCGTTTGCCGGCGCTCGTCCGTATCACCATGCGCATGAGCGTGGCGTGAAGATCATCGGCGCGACGGCGCACTACGTGACGCTGGAGCTAGACCAGGGCCCGATAATCGAGCAAGACGTTGCGCGCGTGAGCCACCGCGACGCTGTCGACGACCTCATCCGCAAAGGCCGCGATCTCGAGAAGACAGTACTGGCGCGCGCCGTGGATCTCCACCTGCGCAATCGCGTGGTTGTGTACGGAAATAAGACCGTAGTCTTCGATTAGCGCGCATGCCTTAGCTGGCGGCCTGGATGCTCTTAGTGTGGCCGCGCACGTGGTCGATCAGGACGCCGCCCAGGAGCAGTTGCTCTGTGCTGACCATAGCGCCGTTCGCGAGGGGAAACGCAGTCTTCCGGTCGAGCTGCTCGTCGCTTAGCCCGCGGACGTACGCCGCGGTGGAAGCGCTACTGTCGCGCAGTGTCTTGAGAACCTGGTCCTTCGTGACGCCGGCGTTCTTGGCGGCGCGCTTGTCGTTCATGCTGTTCACGTCGTCCATCGAGTAGTCGGGCATCTTCTTACCCTCCGCAGCGGCCGTGATGAACTCCATCTCGAGCGGGAATTGCCCGGCGACGTGCTCCGCCGTAACCCCCAACGTCCAGCCGTCCGCACCCATAGTGCCCCACTTCGAGTCCGGCACTGCTTCCACGGCGTCTGCAAACTCGGCCACAGCCTTCTCGAAATCGTCCGCCAGCGCCTTGCTCCGCTCGCCCATTGTCATCCTCCTTCAACGTAATCAGCTGATTGCGTCGCGAGTATACGTCCGGGACTTCTAGGAGGTCATATGACGATCGTCACGAAATGGATGAGCGAGTCCTTCGGGGCTAGACCAGCCCCGCGATCAGGTCACCCACTTCGCTGGTGCCCATGCCCATCTTGCCGGCGGACAGCGACTTGATCTTGCCCGACTCCAGCGCGCCCATGACGGCGTTCTGCATGCGCTGGGCGGCCTCTGCCTCGCCGAGGTGCTCCAGCATCATGCGGCCGGCTTCGATCGCGGCGAGGGGGCAGATCACGTTCTGGTTGGTGTACTTCGGGGCGCTGCCGCCAATCGGCTCGAACATGGAGACGCCGGCCGGGTTGATGTTCCCGCCGGCGGCGATGCCCATGCCGCCCTGGATCATCGCGCCGAGGTCCGTGATAACGTCGCCGAACATGTTCTCGACGACGATCACGTCGAACCACTCCGGGTTCTTCACGAACCACATGCAGGTGGCGTCGACGTGCGCGTACTCGCGGCGGATGTCGGGGTAGTCCGCCTCGCCGACTTCGTTAAAGGCGCGCCACCAGGTGTCATGTACGAACGTGAGGACGTTCGTCTTGCCGACGAGGTGCAGCTGCTTGTCCTTGTTCCGCTTGCGGGTGAGATCGAAGGCGTAGCGGATCGCGCGCTCGGCGCCGAAGCGAGTCGTCATGTGGATCTGCGTCGAGACTTCGTGCGGCGTGCCCTTGTACTGGAAGCCGCCCATGCCGCTGTAGAGCCCCTCGGTATTTTCGCGGATTACCACGAAGTCGATGTCTTCGGGGCCCTTGTCTTTCAGCGGGCAGTCGACGCCGGCGTACAACTTGACGGGCCGCAGGTTGATGTACTGATCGAGCTCGAAGCGCAGTCGCAGGAGGAGGTTCTTCTCGAGGATGCCGGGCTGCACGTCCGGGTGCCCGATCGCGCCCAGGTAGATCGCATCGAACCCGCGCAGCTCTTCGAGCACGGAGTCCGGCAGGATGTCGCCGGTGGAAAGGTAGCGGTCGCCGCCCAGGTCGTAGTGCTCCAGCTCCAGATTGAAGCCGGCGGTCTTCTGGACCGCATCGAGCACCTTCAGGCCCTCGCGGACCACCT
>JBDTOK010000056.1:0-14277 GCA_039933275.1 Chloroflexota bacterium
CGCCAGGTCTCGTGCCAGCTCGCCCCATTCGGCGTGGGCGGGGTTTGGCTCGCTGGCCATCGTGCGCTCCATATCCGCGCGGAGGAGGGCGGTCTTCTCAACGCGGATGTCTTCGTTAAGGGGCTTGAAGCCTTGCAGCTTGCGTGGGCCTTCGCGGCCGCCTTCGCTGATGTACCAGTCGCGGTAGCTGCGGACGCCGGCCTGGAACATGAGGTAGCCGATGGGTGACGCGGCCGGCGGGTAGCGGAGGGTGAGGATGCGCTCGGTGGCCTTGTGTGACGGTGAGTCGTATTCGGCCATGAGGTGGCCGCCGGGCGGGATGAGGGATGACATCGCTTCGAAGAGAGGGCGCTCGAGGCCGGTCTGCCAGAGGTCGACTGACTGGGCGTCGGTGAAGTGGAGGATTTCTTCGAACTGCGTGAACTCCAGCCAGTTGAAGGCGGGGTACGGCCCGGCGCCGAATAGCCCGAGCGCCATCTGCTCATCGGCCAGGTTGCCGTCGGTGTCTGCGAGGAACAGGCGGAACCAGCGCGAGCCAACCTTGTTCTTGGGGCCAAGGAGCGCGTGGATGCGGTACTCGCCGAGGGGAAGGCCATCGAAGTGGGAGATGGGGTGGTCGCCGGGGAGCTCCCAGCCGCGGGCGGCGAGCGCTTCTTCGATGCGGGCGTGGGCGGCGGGGGTGAGGGAGTCCACGTCGATTAGCGTTACCGCTGGCCCTTCGAGCGTCAAGCTGCTTCCAGCCTTACCGATTTTCTGCCTGATTCCCGTTTTCTAACCAGCGAGCAGACTCCAATCGACCTCGTTTGGCGTATTACGGAGTGGCATCTATAATAAAACAGGACGTTTTCGGACTTCCTAAGACACCGGTGAGCCTGATTTGCGCATAGCCTTCGGCAGCGACCAAAAGTCGCACGTCACCGGCCTTGTTGAGCCCTTGCTCCGAGGTCGAGGCCACCAGGTCCAGCTTTTCGGCCCGCTTGCTGAACCGCCTGCCGGCGGATCATCGTGGCCGGATGTTGCTGAGGCCGTGGCCAATTCGGTGGCGTCAGGGAAGGCGGAGAGGGGATCCTCTTCTGCTGGACCGGCACGGGTATGTGCATGACGGCGAACAAGGTGCCGGGTGTGCGTGCAGCGCTCTGCGGAGACGCAGAGACGGCTCGCGGGGCAATCGCCCTGCTTGAGCCTCCGCCTGGCGAGTGACGCGGTGTTGGATGAGATCCTGGACGCCTGGTTTTCGACCTCTGCCCATCCGGCGGAGGACGAGAATGTCAGTAAAGTCAACAACCTGGATCTGCGTTACAGGGCGGCAGCTGCGCCGCGCTCTGCTCGCTGACCCACGAAAGGAACGGACACTTGGACGAAGAAGCAGAGCAGCAGCGTAGACGCGGGCGTCGCAGCAGGGGGCGCGGCCGCAGCAAAGCAAGGCCGGCCCCGGAAGAAGAAGTGAAGCCTAAGGGCAACGACGGTCAGCCACCCCCAGGTTTACAGGGAATCGATCCGGGAGCACCGCTGGGAGGCGTCGCGCCTTCGACGGCGTCTCCTGGCCGCGAGGCGGAACGCGCATCGCGGGACAGTGCTGCAGGCGCGAGCCGCAGGCAACGAAGGGCACCGACGGCAGGCGGTAGCACGGACGTCAACCCGATGGACTTCTGGCGCAGCGGTCGTCCCCGCAGCGCCAAGACAGCCCAGGTCCTGCCCGGAGGCAAGAAGCCGAGCCTTATGCATTCGATCAGGCACATGTACTTCCCGCCGTGGGTGCCGGTGGCCGTTATCATCGTCACCGTATTCGGCATCCTTGGGCTGCTGTTCGTGACGCGGTCCGCGACGGGCGCGCCGCACATCGGGCAGGACCACTGGCACGCGCAGTACACGTACTACAAGTGCGGGAACAAGATGCCGAACGCCCCGACCTGGGAGTCCGGTGTCCACACACACGGCGATGGGATCATGCACATCCACCCGTTCCAGTCATACGAAGAGGGCTCAGGCGCTCGCATGGTGAAGTGGTTCGAGTACGGCGGCGGTGAGCTGTCAGACGACACGATCCGGCTCCCCGGCGAGAGCAAAGACAACACGGTTCACAACGGCGACACCTGCCCCGATGGCACTCCTGAGGCTGGCGAAACCGGCGTGCTCCAGGTCTTCGTGAACGGCGCGAAGCTGGACAGCTGGACCCGCTACATCCCTCACGACGGTGACCAGATCAAGATCATCTTTGGCAAAGCTGACTCGGTTGTGCAGCTGGACGACCGCCAGGTGATCTCAGAGGCCCCGACTCGCCATATCGACATCGACATCACGGGCACGGCGACGAGCGGCGCATTCTCACCATCGGCGCCGACGATCAACGCGGGCGAGACGGTGCAACTGGACATCCACAACAAGACGCCGATCTCGCACCAGTTCCGCGTCGTCGGGGCGGACGGCAAGCCGAACACGGCCGATGACTTCGTGGCAGTGCCGGTTGGCAGCGACCCAACGACCGCTGACAAGGGCATCATCCTGCAGCCGAACACGGACGGCTTCGTGGTTGTGCGGTTCGACAACGCAGCGCCGGCTGGCATCGCGTTTGAGGACTCGATCACGGACACAGGTATCGCAAACGGCAACCTGATCGTCCAGGGCGTGTCCTCATCGGCCACGCCGACGCCGGGGCCGCAGGTTAACGCAGACGTGACAGCCAACATGGTGATGGGCGACAGCGGTTACACTCCGTCGCCGCTTACGGTGGCAGGGGCTGCCGGCAAGACAGTCGGTATCACGCTGACCAACACCGGGAAGTTCGTGCACAACCTGCACATCGACGGGCCGGACGGGCAGTTCGGAACTGACGACGACATCATCTCCAACGACATCCCGCCGCTGGCGGCAGCCACGCCGACGCCTACGCCGACAGTCGCGCCTACTGGTACGGAAACGGCAGCAGCGTCAGCGACGGCCGCTGCAAGCGGATCGCCGTCGGCGACGCCGAGTGGGGTGAACCAGGGATCAGTGTCGGGCAAGCTGAACGCTGGGACGTACCACTATCGTGACGACTTCCACCCGGAGATCACTGGAACGATCGTCATCCAGTAGCGGAAAAGCGTAACGGAAAGTTGATGAGGCCGGGCGTTGACAGCGCCCGGCCTCTGGCTACAATGAGGGCGCCTCAACCGGGGTTCGCCGAATAACCGGTTGAGAGGCAGCGAGCGAGCCCGAGAGGAGAGCCGTGATGCCGGTTGTAACGATCAGCGGAAAGACGGGAAGTGGGGCGCGGGAGGTGGGCCGCCAGGCGGCGTATCTGCTGGGCGCAGACTTCGTGGATCAACAACTGATGGTGCAGGCCGCCCAGCGTTGCGGCGTCACCGTCGGGGCGGTGGCCCAGCGCGACGAACGCTCCGCCACGCTTAAACAACGCATCGCATCGACGATAAACACGCTGCTGGAGCGATCCGGCTCGTCGGGGGCGGACGCTCTTACGGGCGCCACCGGCGTCGAGGCGATCCTCTCCCAGACGTACGCCGACATGGCTCGGACCGAACAGGAGGCGCCGATCTCCGACAAGCTCTACGCCGAGACCACGGCGACGATCATTCGCGAGCTGGCAACTTCCGGCTCGATCGTGATCCTTGGGCGTGGGTCGCAGATGATCCTCAAGGACACACCGCGCGCGCTGCACGTGTTGTGCCTGGCGCCGGCCGATGTGCGGATCCACCGCGTCGCTGAGCGAGAGGAGTTGCCGCTAGACGAAGCCAAGCACACGGTCACTGAGGCGGATCAGGCGCGCGATGCCTTTTATCACAAGTACTGGAAGGTGAACGTCGAGAACGCGTCGCTGTACGACATGACGGTGGACACGGCGCGCTTGGGCTTCGAGAAGGCGGCGGAGATCGTGGCGAACGCGGCGCGGCTGAAGACGGAGGTCTGATCGCGGGCGTTGGCGTGGTCAGGAGCCTGACCCACTGGTAAAACGGCTGCTGCGTGATTGGGGCCGTGGTCCCGACCTACGGGGGGGGAAATGTCGCTACTTCGAGAGGGCGGCGACGCGCTGGACGGTCTCGACCAGTTGGTCGGGGTCCAGTGGCTTTGGCATCGCGGCGGCGGCGTTGAGTTCGCGCTTTGCCTCTTCCGCCCCATATGCCGAAACGATGACGACGTTCGTGTCGTAGCCGCGGTTGCGCATCTCGCGGTAGAAGGCTCGGCCGTCCATGTTTGGCATCTGCAGGTCGAGCAAGATCACGTCGAACCCGTGCTCCTTCAGGCGCTCCAGGCCGATCAGACCGTCGGAGGCTGTCACTACGTTAACGCCGGCGCTCGCGAGCGAAAGGCGGAGCATGCGCAGCAGCGCCTGGTCGTCGTCGATTACGAGTACGCGGAGCGGCTCTTCGGATTCACTTCGTGAGGGGGAGCCGTTAGTCGTCACTGGCGCGCTTCAGACTGACGATAAAGTCGCAGCCGCCCTCGGGGCGCGTGGCGGCCCAGATGCGTCCGCCCTGCGCCTCTATTACGCGCTTGCAGACGGCCAGGCCCAACCCGATGCCACTGGCCTGTGTGCGCGCGCGGCGCGAGCGGTAGAACGGCGTGAACACGTGCGACGTGTCGGCCCCGTCGATGCCGATGCCGTAGTCCCGGATGCAGGCGCGAACGTCGCCATCGGGGCCGCCGTACATGCGGATGTGGATGGGTGCATCCAGAGGGCTGTACTTGTCTGCGTTGGAGATCAAGTTGTCGAAGACCAGCGGCAGCATCATCGGATGGCCGACGGCGATCGGCACGTCGCCGTCCGTCTCGATGGAGATCGTGCGCAGCGGGTTGCGGCGCCGGAAGGCCATCACTGCTTCTTCGGCTGCGATGGGCAGGCGCAGCGGCTCCGTCTCGAGGGACTGGCTTGCCTCCAGCCGCGTAATCAGCAGCAGGTTCTCGATAATGCGCTGGAGCTTCTGTGACTCGTCAGCGATGTCGGCGAGGGCCTGGGTCTTGCTTTCGGGGCTGAGCGCTTCGCTTCGGCGCTGAAGGAGGATGGCGTTACCAATGATCGTGGCGATTGGGGTGCGCAACTCGTGGGAGACGAGGCCGAGGAACTGGTCTTTCAATTCCAGCGACTGCTTGATCGCCTCCTGGGCGCGCTTCTCCTCGGTGGCGTCACGGAGGTCGACGATCATCCCAACGCGCGCGCCGCTCTGAAGGACGGGCGCGATGTTGCAGATGACGTCGTATCGGGAGCCGTCTGGCCGCACGAAGACGTCCTCATGGCTTTCCGTTCGTTCGAGGGAGGCGTTGGACTGTGCGATGGTGCACTCATCGCGAGGCATTGGCGTGCCGTCCGGGTACTGGCGGTGGATCGTATCGTGGGCGTCTTTGCCGCGCAGCTGCTCAAAGGTGTAGCCGGTGATCTCTTCAGCCGCCCGGTTCATGAATTCGATCTGGTTGTCGCGATCGACCATGACGAGGCCGGTGGACATGTTCTGGCTGATCGTCGTCATGAGGTCACGCTGCGCGATTGCCTCGGCCTCCGCGCGGTGGCGGTCAGTCACGTCCACGAGCACGTTGACCGCGCCGATGAGGTTGCCGTGCTCGTCGCGCAGTGGCGTTGGCAGCGGCATGAAGTTGATGCGCGTGCCGTCGGGACGCTCAGCGATCGCTTCGATGCCGCGGACGGGGCGGTTCTCTCTGAGCGTGATCGCCATCGGGCACTGGTCGTGCGGCAGGTGCTCGCCTTCGGTGGTGTAGATCTTCCAGGAGCCGCACCATTCGTCCACGCCGATCTCCGGTCGTCGGCCCCAGAGTTCGGCGGCGGCTTCGTTGTAGTAGGTAATGCGCCCGCAGGAGTCGGTTGTGTAAACCGCAACGCCCAGCGCCTCCAGCACTGCCGACGATTGGCCGTCGGGCAGGATCGCAGGCAGCGGGACAGGCGCCTGCGGTAGAGGAGCCGCTGTTCCCGGAGTTAGCGTCTCACCGGGTTGCCGAGTTGTGACCATATGCCGTTCGTACCCCTTCACGCGTGAGGATGAACTGCACCTAGTGTGCCGCACCCTCGGGGACATTATCAGTTGCTAGACCAAGCGCACACGTTTCGGAATCGTTGCATATCGCTAACAAACGTTAAACGTAACGACCAACGCGTTAACCGCGGGTGGGACCGCGGCCGGGTCGTTAGGCTTTGGAAGCGCGAGAGGAGCGAACGTCGCGGGTCAGCTGCTGGAGGTACGTCTCCGCGCGAGAGAGGCGAGCTTGCATTCCCCACTGGTTCGTCGGCGCGAGTGGTAGGCCCCACCCGCGCGCCTCAGCACCTTCGCCGACGATTTCGAGGAAGGCGGTTGCTTCCGGCGAGGTGTCTCCGTACAGCGTGACGAGCAAGTGGTGCGTTTCGTCCACCCACTGGCCGTAGCCGTAGGAGACGGGGCCGCGGCCGCGCAGGCCGGGCACCTGATCCAACTGGCGCTGTAACTTGTCGACGGGCGCGCTCATGCGTCGAGCGTAGAAGGGCGGGCGTTTGGGGTCAAGCGGGCGAGGGGTTGGCCGTTTGTCTTTGCGTGTGGCGTCTGGTCCGCCTGCGTGGAAGAGTGCCAGGCAGAGGATCTGTTTCGCGGTCCCCTTCGGCTGCGGCTGTGGCCGCGCTCAGGACAAGCTTCGAGAACCTCGCTCCTGAGGTGGGCACGCAGGATGAGCGGGGTTGGGTGTTTAAGGCAGCGGGGAGGCGAAACGAAGGCGGAAGCCGTTCGGGTCGCCGGCGGTGAAGTCGCGGAGTCCGTAGTCGCGGTCGGCGATCTCGTTTAGCACGGTCATGCCGGTACTTTTGGCGATGGCGTAGGTCGCGTCAACATCATCCACTATGATTCGGATATCTACGCCGCCGCCTCGGTGCTCCAGCTCGACCCGGGCGCCACTGTAGTAGCGGTCGTCCACCAGCATGATCATCGCCGCACCCGGTCGCACGATGGCGAAGGAGGCGTACTCGCCCGTTTCTGGTTCGCGACGTTGGAGGCTGAACCCGAGAGAGGCATAGAACTTGATCGCGGCGTTGACGTCCGGAACGAAGAGCTCCGGCGCCATCGGGTCGTTTTCGCCGGGGTCGTCGGTCACAGGACGGCTTGCTGGAAGTCGCCCCAGCGCCGGGCGTGATCCGCTCGCAGTGGCTCGAACATCTCGCGGAAGCGGCGAGTCAGCACGGAGTTGATCGTGAGGATGTAGGCGTCCTCGTGGTTGTCGGAGTAGTAGCGGTGGCGGCGGCCCACCTGCTCGAAGCCGTACTTTTCGTAGAGGGCGAGCGCTGGCTCGTTGGAGACGCGCACTTCCAGTGTGAGCAGTGGCTGGTGGCGGGCCTGCGCCATCTCAATCGCGGCGATCAGCAGACGCTCGGCGATGCCGCGGCGGCGGTGGCTCTCCCGCGTGGCGATCGTCACGATGTGCGCCTCGTCCGGCATCATCCAGACGCCCACCACACCGACGAGCAGCTCGGCGCGCTGGTCGACGGGCGGCAGCGGGCCGTTGTCCTCCGCGCCGAGGATGCTCCTGATCTCGCCGAAGAAGCGGCCCAGTGCGCCCGGCGTCTTCTCGGGCTGGCTCGCCTCATCGGGGGCGCTCGGGTTGTGCTCCACGATGACGATGTAGTTAGCCAGGCGATTCTGCTGCAACTCGCGGCGGAAGGCGGTGGGTGGCCACATCGTCGGGAAGGACTCACGCTCAATCTCCAGCACCTGGGGAATGTCCGCCAGGTGCATGGAGCGCACGAGGTAGCGTGTCGCGATCTTCACAGCTCTACAAGGTTATCGGATTTGCGGGTGATATGCAGTCAAGAACACGCCCCATTGTCGGGTGACGTAACCCGCGTTATCCTTCGGCAAAGCGGAGGTTAGCTAAGTGCGAAAAAGTTTGGTTCTCCTGGGACTGGCGCTCGTCGTCTCGTTGATTGCCCTCGGGCCGGGCACGGTTTCTCGGGCCGGCGTCGCTCCGGTGACCAAGGTTGTCGACGCCAGCGGCACGACGTGTGGGCCATCGGCCACCGTCTACACCACCGTCCACGATGCCGTCGCCGCCGCCGTCAACAGCGACGTCATCTACATCTGCGCGGGGAACTACCTGGAACCCGCGATGACGATAAACCCTACCGGCGTGACGATAACCGGACCGAACAGCGGGGTTGCCAAGATCGCCTTCGAGGCCGGCGCGGTCGGCACGCCATTCGCTACCCTGGCTTTGTTCACCCTCGCCGGCAGCGGCGCCACCATCTTCGACCTGACGATGGACGCGACCCCTGTTGCCGGGTTTGCCGGCAGTCAAACGGAGGCCGTTGAGGGCATGGCCTCAAACGCGCACATCGAGAGCAACCAGGTTTCCGGTGCCTCGGGGATTGCCATCGCCGTGGAGAACTTCACACCCCCGACGAATATTCTCATCAATCAGAACCAGATCACTACAGCTAGTGAGGGCATTCTTTGCCAGTGTGATTCATCGACCATCGAGCACAACACCGTCCTGTCAGACAGCAACTCTGGCGTCAGCGGCATTGGCGCGCTTGGAACGATCGATACCCTCAACAACACGCTCACCCGCGCCAACCTCGAGGCCAACGGATCGGGTACTGTCTCTGGCAACAAGATAGTCGGCAACAACGGCGACGGTAACCTGATGCTCGTTGAAGGTGGCCCGCTCACTGTGACCGGCAACAAGATTAGCGACACCCAGGCTTACGGGCTGGAGATCAGCTCCGTCTACTCGCCGGCAATGGTGACCGTCACGTCCAACACGTTCACGAACGTCTCGAGGGGCATCTGGGCGAGGGAAAACAGCGGCCAACCGCTCACGGTTACCATCGGCGGGAACGCGCCTTCGCAGGGGAACATTTTCGTCAACTCGGGTGGCGCGCCAGACGACGGCAACTACTTGCTGGAGCTGACCGATGTGCCTTTCAACATTCAAGCCGAGAACAACAACTGGGGATTGTGCACGGCGGACGAGATAGAGAAGGAGATCCTCCACCAGCCGGACGATGCTGGGCTCGGTACTGTCGACTACACGCCGTTCGTTGCCGCCAACTGTCCGAGTGCCACGCCGACGCCTACGCCAAGCCCGACGCCCGTGCAGACGGCGAGCGCAACGCCGACGCCGTCAGCGACGCCGCATCCAACGGCCACCCCGGTGGGCCAGCGCCCGTGGGGCGATGTTGATTGCGGGGGTTCTGTCGTCGGCACTGATGCTCTGCAAGTGCTTACGTTTGCTTCCGGTATCAACGTCCCGCGCGTCACGGACTGCGGCAAGCTTGGCGAGCAGACGCAGCTTGACGACCCTCCGGGCCAGCCTCTGGAGGTCGTGACATGGGGCGACCTTGATTGCGACAGCGACGTCGATACGGACGATGCGTTGCTCGCGCTGGCGTACGCGTCAGGAACGCCGATGACGCCAACCGGCGACTGCCGGGCTATTGGCGATCCGGTTTTGCCCGATATCGGCTAGCGGAACTCAATGCGGCCGCGGGCGCGCGTCTCCGCTTCGCTAAAGAACGACTCCGCCATCGACGCGCCGGCGCGCTGGAGCACGCGCTCCAGCAGCGGGCGCTTCGGGCGGATGTAGTTGAGGCGTGGCGTCTCTGTCATCTTGGCCAGCTCTTTCGCCAGCTCCGTCGCGCGCTCGAAGTCGCCGAGCTCATCGACGAGGCCGAGCGTCAGACCCTTCGATGCGGAGTACATCTCACCGGTCGCGATCTCCTTCACCTTCTCGAGACTAAGCCCGCGCGCTTGTGAGACGGAACCGACGAACCACTCGTAGTACTCGTCTGTTAGCGCCTGGACCTTCTCCTGCTCTTCTGGTGTCGGGTCGTGCCAGGGCTGGAACATGCCTTTGAGGCGGCCTTCGTGCGTGACCACCATCTTCACGCCTACCTTCTGCATCAGCTCTTCCACCACCGGCCGCGAGAAGATGACGCCGATCGAGCCGACCAGCGCCGTCGGCAGGGCGACGACTTTGCGAGCGCCGCAGGCTGCCAGGTAGCCGCCGGACAGGGCGACGTTCCCGACGTAGGCGACCGTCGGCTTCTTCGCAGAGAGCTTCTGCAGGCCGCGGAAGATGGCGTCGGAGATAGTCGCGGAGCCGCCGGGTGAGTCGATGTCGATGATCACAGCGTTGACGCGTGGGTCTTCGCGCAGTGCCTTGATCGTGCGGACGGTCTCCGGGCCTTTGACTTGCGGGCCGATGCCGCCGGCGATCTCCAGCACGGCGATCCGGGGCTTGTTCCAGGGCATGTCTGCGAGTTGAGGCAGCACCAGCATGGGGGTTCTCCTTCTATAACGGGGCGTCCTTCAAGTATAGCGGTCGTCTCGTTGGCGCGGCGTTAATGCTGGTAGCTACATCCACGTCGCGCCGCCGTGCTATCATTCGCGACGCGCGTCACCGTGCGATGCGGGGCGCCAGTTATCGTCATGCGAATCATCATTTTTTCGGGCAAAGGCGGCTGCGGCTCGAGTACGCTCGCGGCCGGGACCGCTTGCCTGCTGGCCAAAGCCGGTCAGCACACGCTAGCGTTTGGGCTGGAGCGCGGCCTCGGCGCCGCGCTGGCGGTCGAACTCACGTCTGAACCGCTCGAGGCGGGCGAGCGCTTGGACGCACTCGAGGGGCACGGTGGGCTCGGCGCGCAAGATGAGTTCCGCGAGTGGCTGCAGCAGTTGCTCGACTGGCGCGGGATGGATGCGGATCTGGCGGAAGACCTCGGCACGCTGCCAGGGATCAGTCACATCGGCCGCCTCCTGGAGCTGGAAGCGCTGATCAGCTCAGGGGCATACGACGCCGCCGTCATCGACGCCCCTGGCCTGGCGCAGTTCCTCGATCTGCCGTCTGCGCTGGACTCTGCGGCTCGCTGGCTCGACAAGCTCTTTGCGCCGAGACAGTCGTCCCTCTTCGAGTCAGTCGCCAAGGCGTTTGCGGGGGACTACGCGGCGAACGGCGAGGCCGTCTTCGATCGAGGGCGAGAGCTGCTCGGGCGGCTGGCGGCGCTTCGTGACATGCTCACCGACCCGAGCGTAACGTCAGCACGGATCGTCGTCGGCGCGGACACGGCGTCATCGGACATCGCGCGCGAGGCACTGTCTGTGCTCGGGCTGTTCTCTTACACCGTCGACGCGATCTTTGTTGGCCCGCTCGTCCCGCGCTCGATCGATCTCGAGTTCTTCGCTGCGCACCGCAAGGAGCAGGACGCGACACTGGCCAAGCTCGCATCGCTCGCGCCCGCGCCGCCGCTGGTGGAGGCGGACATGCAGCCGAAGGCTCCGCGCGGTGTCATGGCCCTCGGCGCCTACGCTCGAGCCGTTTATGGTGAGGCCGACCCGGCGGCGTTCTTCGCGCAGGCGAGCGAGCACAACATCGAACCTGATGCGGGCGGCCACTTGCTGCGGGTACACGTTCCCTTCGCCAGGCGAGAAGACCTTCGGCTGGAAGAGATGGACGACGGGATCGCGGTGCACCTGAACGGCCGCCGCTGCGTGTTGCTCCTGCCGGACACAGACTACAAAGAGGCGACGGCCTGGACGTACGAGGACGGCGTGCTGGCGGTGTCGCTTAGTTCTTAGCCGCCCTCAACGGACAACTGTCACTGTTTCACCTGCTCGGCGACCACTTTGCGTTTTTCTCCGCCATGTATTCGAAGTTCTCGTACATGCGGTCGGAGCCGATCTCGCCCCGCACGCCGACTACGAACGACTTTAGCCGGTCCCAGAGCAGGTCCACGGCCAGCCAGTCGAACAGCAGGTCTTCGTTGATCAGGCCGTTGCGGTAGAGTGTGCCGATCGTCTCGTAGTAGCCGAGTGCTTTGTAGATGAGGCGCTCCTGCGAGGCGCTGGATCCGGCGGGGTGCTTCTCGCGAAAGGCCGCGAAGTCCGCCGGGTAGTCGTTGCTGAAGAGGTAGGCCATTGCGTCGGGGACCTGCTGGGCGGCCTGCGCTTCGTACAGCTTGACGATGAGCTCGGCGTCGTGGTGGTCTGCCTTGCCATTGCGGTGGTGCTTGGACATTGGGAGTACTCCTCTCCGGGTTAGTGCATCTGATCGGCGTTCTTCTTGAACATTGCGCCGGCGATTTTGCGGACCATGAAGCGCGGGAAGAATCGATTGAGGCTGGTCATGCCTTTGTTCATCGTGCCGGGCACGGCTATCGCGCTGCCCGACTTCGCCGCGCCGAGCGCCGTCTTGACGACGCTTGCCGGCGTTGCCCAGCCGCTGCGCAGGGCGGCGCTCTTTGTGTTGACGCCAGCGACTTCGTGGAACTCCGTCTTCGTGAGGCCTGGGCAGAGGCAGCTGACGTTGACGCCGTAGCTCTTCGCCTCTTCGTGGAGCGCCTCGCTCAGATGCAGGACATACGCCTTCGTCGCGGCGTAGGTGGCCATGTACGGCACCGGCTGGTACGAACCGGTCGAGCCAACGTTGATGATGGTGCCGGAGTGCTTTGCTTTCATCGGCGCGAGGGCGGCGTGGCAGAGCTGCGTTAGCGCGCGCACGTTGAGGTCTATCTCCTGCATCTCGCGGTCGAGCGGCAGGTCTGAGAAGTCGCCGTTCGTCCCGAAGCCGGCGTTGTTCACCAGCATATTGATGTCGCCGCGCTTGATTCGGGCGATGACCGAGTCGACGCCGGCTTGCGTGGAGAGGTCTGACTCGATGATCTCGACGCTCGCCCCGGTCAGCTCACCGCCGACGCGCTCCAGGCGGTCGCGGCGCCTCGCAACGAGCACGATGTCGTAGCCGTTCGCGGCCAGCTGCTTCGCAAACTCCTCGCCGATGCCAGAGGACGCGCCCGTCACCAGCGCGCGCGGGCGAGTCGTCTTCTCGGATGTGGGGACTTTCTGCGTGTCCGTTGCCATGTCCGTCTCCTTCGAGGTTGTTGTTAGACTTTCGCGGTCTGGCCGGTGAGAACCGCCGCCACTTCCTCCGCGACGCGCTCGCCGGAACGCACCGCGCCGTCCACGTAGCCGCAGAACACCTCGGACGTCTCGGTGCCGGCCCAGTGGATGCGGCCCACCGGCTCTCTCAACGCAGTGCCCGCCGAGATCAGCGTGCCCGCCGGGAACACGGCACCGTAACAGCCGCGGCTCCACTGCTCCGCCGGCCAGTTGCCTTCGATGTAGTCCATTGGCCTGGCGGCTTTGTCGCCGAAGTAGCGGACGAAGCAGTCCAGCGCCAGGGCCTTGCGCTCCGCTGGGTCGATGTTCGAGAGCCGGCGCCCGTCGCCGCCTTCGATGAAGCCCATCAGCATGCCGGGCGTGCCTTCGTTCGGGCTGTTGTCGAAAATGACCTTCATCGGCCCGGTGTCGCTGACGACTCGGCCGGAGAGACCGTCTTCGCGCCACCACGGCGTCTCGTATATCGCGTGAATCTTGATGACGCTGCCCATCGGTGCGCGCGTTGTCAGGTGGTCGCGCAGCGGCGGCATCGCCGGCCGGTAGTCGATGCGGCCGGCCAGCGCAGGTGGGGCGGTGACGATGCAGCGCTCGGCCCGGACGGTATTGCGGTCCGTTTCCAGCACGACGCCTCGGCCGTGCTGGTCGATCCGCCGCACAGGCGACGACAGTTGCACTGCGCCGCCTAGCTCCGCCGCTACTTTCTCAGCGACGAGCTGCATCCCGCCGTCGAAGCGGTCGGCCTGCGCGCCGCCTTCCGTCGAGATGAGGTAGAACAGGCTGCCGCCGGACTTCGCGTAGAAGAGCGCGTGCAGCAGCGAGACGTCGTGCGGCTCGGCTGCGAAGACGGCTTCGATCGCCGTGCTCATCTGCTCCTTCGCGCGGTCCGACTCGATGTTGGCGTCGATCCACGTCTGCACCGTCATCGAGTCCCACTCGCGGGCGTGTGGCGCATTCCACGGCGCGTCGATCGGTACTTCGGCTGTCATCTGGTCGAAGGCGAGGATCGCTTGCACGACCTTGCTCATCGTCTCCATATCCTGGTCCGGCGCGGCGCCAACCCAGCGGCGCGTGCCCATGCCCTCCGTGTACTGGATGTGCTCGCCTTCGGGCCAGGTCGGGAAGCTGGCGACACCCATCTCAGCGCCAAGCGCGCGGATGCGGTCCTGTCCGGGGCCTGTCCACTGACCGCCGGCATCGAGCCAGTAGCCGTCTTTGCGGATCGTCCACGTGCGGCCGCCGACGCGGTCGCGCGCCTCGATCACCGCGACGTCGATCCCCCGCTTGCGTAGCTCTCGAGCCGCGGTCAGCCCCGCGAAGCCGGCCCCCACGATGGCGACTTGGGTGGAAGTCTGTGTTGCCATAAGGCACCTCCGTTGTGCAGGCGACGATAGCACACGGGGGAGGAAGTTGGAACTGGGAA
>JBDTOK010000057.1:0-14263 GCA_039933275.1 Chloroflexota bacterium
TGACGGCGACGTCGTTCTGCACGCGCGACATCACGCGCCCGATTTCGTTGCGGTCGAGGAAGCTCACCGGCAGCTTCTGGATGTGGTCGAACATCTCCGTGCGAATCTTGAGCAAGATGCGGTGGCCGACGTAACCGGTCGTCACCTGCTGCAACCACTGAGCGAACCAGGCGACCACCGCCAGCGCGATGAGCGCCCCGCCAACCATGGCCACCGGCGTAGTGTCGCCGGGGTCGTCCGTCAGCCGGTCAATCGCCAGGCCGATGAGAAACGGCTGCGCCCGGGATGCGATCGCAAACAGAAACATCGCGAATGTGGCCAGCGTGACCTGTTTCTTGTACGGCTTGAGGTACGGCACCAGCCGGCGCACGACTTTGTGGTCGTAGACCTTGCCCAGCTCTTCGTCGTCCCAGCCGTCAACGCTGCGCTTTAGATTCGTCGGCCGCGTGCCCGGGCCGGTGGATGCACCCCACCCGGACGGACCGGCGCCACCCCACAAGCCCATGCTAGCTCCCCGCCGCCGTTGCGGCCTCAGCCGGTAGCTCCGGGAACACTGGTGGCGGTGGCGCGAGTGCTTCTTCCTGGTCGCGAAGCTCAAGGTCGTAGATCTGGCGGTAGATGCCGTCCGCCTCCAGCAACTCTTCGTGCTTGCCCTGCTCGACGATCTCGCCGTCCTGCAGAACGATGATCTGGTCCGCCATCTTCACCGTCCGCAGCCGCTGCGCGATCACGAACGTCGTGCGGCCCTCCATCACCTTGGCCATCGACTGTTGGATCGAGTACTCCGTCTGCGTGTCCACGCTGGACGTTGAGTCGTCGAGGATGAGGATCTTCGGGTCTAGCAGCAGCGTCCGCGCGATCGCGACGCGCTGCTTCTGGCCGCCGGAGAGCGTGATGCCTCGCTCGCCGACCCAGCTGTCGTAGCCGTCGGGTAGCGTTTCGATGAACTCGTGGATGTGCGCAGCCTTCGCCGCTGCGATCACTTGCTCTTCCGTCGCGTCTACCGCCCCGTACGCGATGTTTTCGTGGATCGTGGCGCTGAACAAGAAGACGTCCTGCTGCACGATGCCAATCGAGTTCCGCAGTGAGGAGATCGTCAAGTCGCGGATGTCCGTGCCGTCGATCAGGATCGAGCCGGCGCTGACGTCGTAGAAGCGCGGCATCAGGTTCACGACAGTCGTCTTGCCGCTGCCCGTCGGGCCCATCAGTGCGATGATCTGGCCCGGCTTCGCGTCGATGTTGATGTGCGAGAGCACTGGGCTGATGGCGTCGTATCCGAACGAGACGTCCTGGAACTGCACGTGGCCCGCAGTAGCCGTCAGCGTTTTGGCGTCGGGCTTTTCTTTAACCGCGGACTCTGCGTCCAGCACGTCGAAGATGCGCTGGCCGGCAACGTTGGCGCGCGCTGTGAGCATGATGATCCAGCCCAGCACCCGCACCGGCGCCTGCAATACCGTCACGTACAACAGAAACGAAGTGAGCGCGCCAATCTCGAGGTTGCCGTGCGATACCTCGATGCCGCCCACCCAGATGACCGCCGCAGTGGCCGCCAGCCAGAGGCCGGTCATGATCGGTGTGTTGACGGCCGTTACCTGCGCGGACTTGTAGGCGCTGTCGTAGAGTGTCGTCGCTTCGCGGCGGAACTTCTGGCTCTCGTAGTCCTCTCGGGCAAACGCCTTCACAACGCGGGCGCCTGAGAGCGCCTCCTGCAGGACCGTTGCCATGCGGGCCATACCCTCCTGGATCGTGTACCAGATCGGGCGCAGCGTCATCGCCATGACGTTGGAGCGCCAGGCGATCAGCGGCACGAACAGCCAGACGACCAGCGCCAGCTGCCAGTTCGTGAAGAACATCAGGATAAAGATCGCCACCAGCAGGATCAGCACATAGAAGCCGCGCGCCAAGCCCATCGAGACGTACATGCGCACGGCCTCGACGTCCTGAGTAGCGCGGGACATGACGGCGCCCGTCTGCTGCTGATCGTGGTAAGCGTAGGAGAGGCGCTGCAGGCGGTCGTAGATCTGGTTGCGGATGTCGTACGCCACCTGCTGCGACAACTGCTCCCCGAGGAACGTCTGCCCGTAGGCGAACACTCCGCGTACGACGGCGGTGGCCATGATCAGCCCGCCGGCCAGCACGAGCAGGTGCTTGTCGCCGTTGATGACGGTCTTGCCGTCGACCTCGTGCGGGTCGAGGCCGTAGTCGATGGCCCAGCGAATAAGCTGCGGCATCGCGATGATGGCTGCGCTGGACGCGATCACACAGAAGAGCAGAAGGGCCGACTTGGCCTTGTAAGGGCGGACGAATCGAAGAAGCCGTAGTGCGTACATAAGCAGAGAGAAGGGAGTGCCGGGAGAGGGTGGGCGCCTCCGGCGGCCGCCCGCAATAACTAGTCTAAAGAGACCTGCCGTTAACGTAAAGGATTAGGTGGCGCGATACGTTGGTTATCCTGATGAACGACGGATCTCGTGGGCGGCTGATGACGACGCCACTCAGGAACCTGGAACCAGTTGAACTTTGAGGAGCCGGTTCTGGGTTCTAAGTTCTGGGCTCTATTCGAGAAGCGTTAGCGACGGGAAGCGGCGGCGGGCTTGCTTTCCATCTGCTCAAGCTCGCGCATCCAGCGGTCGAACAGAGAGAGGCGCTCTTCGAGCTGCGTCTCCATCTCCCGCATTTGCTTCGTCTTCTGCTTGACGATGGTGTGCTGGGCCTCCGTCACCTCGATCGCCCGTTGGAGCTGGCGGCGCTTCTCAGCCAGCTCAGCCTCCGGTCGGTATTGCGCGCGGATCTCGCGCAGCACTTGCTCCGCTTCAACCATCTCCTTGATGTCGGCGAGGCTGATGCCCAGCAACTCCTGCATGCGCCGGATCTTCTCCACGCGCTTCACGTCCTGCTCGGAGTAGAGGCGGAAACCTCCGTCCATGCGGCTCGGCGGCTTCAGCAGCCCCTTCTCTTCGTAGAAGCGGAGCGTGCGCTGAGTCACGCCTGTGCGCTCAGCGACTTCGCCGATCTGGAGGGTAGGTTCTTCGTGCGTCTCTTCTTGCATGGGCTTGGTGAGCGGAGTATGGAACGGGCTCACCCCTACGTCAAGGTTAGATTGACGGTGCTTTGTGAGGGGTGAGGCCTTCGTTACGGAAGCTTAACGGTAGTCCTCTGCGATAGCTCAGTCGTCGTCGTCATCGTAGCCGTCGTCGTGGTCGTGCCCAGCGGCGGCGTTGGCGGAGACGGTGACCTCAGCACGGTCTTCCTTCTTGTGGCCGGGCGTTGGCAGCGCCGCGATGCGCTCCTTCAGCTCGCCCAGCTTGCCGATCGCCGAAGCCTCGATTACCACACCCGCCGTGCCCGAGTCGCGCAGCACCTGCAGAAGCATCTGGTCGATGCCAGCGTCCACCTGCACAAGCATCGGCGTGCGCGTGAGCGCCCCAAGCCGGCGCAGCTCGATCAGCGAGGCCAGCGTCACCGGCGTGGACGGCGACTTCACGAGAATCGCGTCCAGGTTGAGGTCGCCGAGCAGGCGCGTACGCACGTCGTCCATCGGTTCGTCCAGAGCGAGGACGTAGCCCAGCTTCTGGTCCAGCATCGCCTCTGCCAGCGCCTTGGCCGGGTCCAGCACCAGGAAGTCCACTCCGGCCGTACGAGCCGCCTCAGCAGCCTTAGCGTCGGCCTTATCGGGCGCCAGGCCCAGGATCGCACCCTCTGCCTTGACCTTACTGGGGTCACCAGCGGCGATGATGGCGTCCGCGCCCGCGGACACTGCGTCGGCGGCCTTGCCGGACTCGCTGGCGCCCAGCTTCACTACTAAGAGCATCGTGGGCCTTTTGGCCTGCACAGTGGCCGGCCCGAAGCCCAGGCGGGCCGGGGTGACCTTGGCGGCGCGGCGTATTCGATCGGAAAGCTTACTCATGGGGTGGGTCCTCCTGACCTCATTATGCCAAACGGGTTGGCGTGCGTCCGCGCTTGCGATAAGTTGCGGGGGCAAATACACGAACCCGCAACAAAGAAGAGGATGCAGATGGCAGAGGGACGGCTCGAGGGGAAGACGGCGCTTGTGACAGGCGCTGGCTCTGGCATTGGCAAAGCGATATCGACCATCTTCGCGCGGGAAGGCGCGAAGGTGATGGCTGCCGACATCAACGAAGACACCGCGAAGGCTCTCGCCGCGCAAATCGAAGACGCCGGCGGCGAAGCGCAATCGATGCGCACGGACACCACCAGCGAGACTGACGTGAAGGCCGCGATCCAGTCCGTCGTCGACGCCTGGGGCCACCTCGACATCACCGTGAACAACGCCGGCATCGGCGGGATGCAGTACACGTGGGATCAGCTCATCGCCGTCAACCAGAACGGCGTCTACTACGGCTGCCTGCACTCGCTGGCGCAGATGATCAAGCAGGGAAACGGCGGCGCCATCGTCAACCTCTCGTCGATGATGGGTATCGTCGGGTCGCAACTGCCAGGCGGTATCCCGGGTGGCGTCGGCCACGCCTATCACGCATCGAAGCACGCAGTCATCGGCCTCACCAAGCAGTTCGGGATCGACGGAGCGCCGCACAACATTCGCGTGAACGCGCTCTGCCCCGGCTGGATCGACACGCCGATGGTGGCGCCGCTCAAGGCGATGGAACCGCTGCACGAATGGACGATCAGCGGCACGCCCATGGGCCGCCTCGGTCGCCCGGAAGAGATCGCCAAAGCCGCGCTTTTCCTCGCCAGCGACGACTCATCTTTTGTGACGGCCACCCACCTCGTAATCGACGGCGGCTGGACCGCGAAGTAGCAGGAAGCAGGAAGAGATGCCGAACTATCCCGTAATCGTTGGCGTCAGCCAATTCACCAACCGCCTGAAGTCGCTGGACCAGGCGATCGAGCCGGCCGAGATGATGGCCAACGTTGCCCGCAACGCCGCCGAAGACGCCGGTGTCGCCGACCTGCTCTCGAAGATCGATTCGCTGCAGGTGGTGAACATCCTCTCGTGGCAGTACCCGGACGCGCCCGGCATGGTCAGCGAGAAGCTCGGCATCGACCCGCCGCACAAGCTGTACTCCGCTGTCGGCGGCAACACACCACAGGCGCTCGTGAACCAGACGGCGGAAGCAATCGTCGAAGGCAAGATCAAAACCGCCCTTCTCGTCGGCTGCGAAGCGATGGCCTCGCGCAACATGGCCCGCAAGCGCGATGAGCTGCTCCCCTGGCTGCGCGGCACGCCTGAAAGTGTCGTCGGCGACCAGCGACTCGGCTTCACCGAAACGGAAGCCCGCCACGGCGCCGCGATGCCTGTGCGCGACTACCCGCTCTTCGAGAACGCGATCCGCGCGCACCTTGGCCAGACGGTGGAGGAGCACCAGCAGTTCGTCGCCGAGCTGTGCTCTCGCTTCACGCAAGTCGCCGCGAAGAACACCTACGCCTGGTTCCCGCAAGCACGCACGCCGGACGAGATCAAGACCGTCAGCGCCGCCAACCGCTGGATCTGCTTTCCTTACCCCAAGCTGATGAACGCGATCATGGAAGTCGACCAGGCCGCCGCCGTTATCATCACCGGCTCGGAGACGGCGAAGGCGCTGGGCATCCCCGAAGACAAGTGGGTTTACGTCCACGGGTGCGGCGAAGCGAACGACAAGTGGTTCGTCAGCGACCGAGTCGACTACAGCCACTCACCCGCGATCAAGGCGGCGACGTCACGCGCGCTCTCGCAGGCGTCGATCGGCGTCGATGACGTCGACTTCTTCGACATCTACTCCTGCTTCCCGTCCGCGGTGCAAATGGGTCTCGATGCGCTCGGCCTCGACACGAAAGAGCCGCGCGACATCACCGTCACCGGCGGCCTCCCGTACTTCGGTGGAGCCGGCAACAACTACGTCATGCACTCGATCGCCACCACAGTCGACCGCCTGCGCGAGAAGCCGGAGCAGAGAGCGCTGGTCACCGGCCTCGGCTGGTTCGCGACCAAGCACTCCGCCGGCGTCTACAGCGGCAAGCCACCGAAGGGTGACTGGGTGCGCACCGACCCCAAAGTCGACCAGGCGCAGGTGGAAGCAGAGGAAAGCCCGCTCTTCGCCGACCAGGCGTCCGGCGGGGCCACTGTCGAGACGTACACAGTCGTCTTCAACCGCGACGGCCAGCCGGAGTCAGGCATCGTCGTTGGGCGGTTGCTGGACGGCGAGCGTTTCTTCGCGAACACGCCGCCAGACGCAGAGCTACTGACAGCGATGACGCGCGAGGAGTTCGTCGGGCGGCCGGGGAGCGTCAGCTACGACGCAGCGACGCAGAAGAACACGTTCGAACCAGCCTAGCAGGTGCCTTCTATTCGCACGTCGCCAACTGACGCGCAGTTGAAGGTGCCGAACACTGTGATGGTCACGGTTGTGAAGAATGATACGGCCCCGTGGTTGTCTTGCACGGAGTACGTGAAAGAGTCCTGGGCCGATTGTCCAATCGGTATGACTACGTAACTTAGTGGGGCGATGTACGTGTACGATCCGTCACTGTTCAAAGTTACGGTGCCACCAGTTGCGGTAGTCGTGGCTGTGCCGACGTTGGACGTGCTGCTCTGAACGTCATAAACAGAGAGAGTGTCGCCAACGTCTGGATCCGTGTCGTTCACGAGGACCCCCGGAGCCGGCACGAGGACAGGGACGCCAAAGAAAGTACTGTTGATATCAATATTCGCCGTCGGCGGGTTGTTAGTCGGTGTAGGCGATGGGCTGGGTGTGGGTGATGGGCTGGGTGTTGGCGTCGGCGTAGGAGACGGTGAAGCCGTTGGTGTCGGCGTAGCCGTGGGCGTTGACGTAGCAGTCGTCGACGGAACCGGCGTGCAAACTACTACGACGGGCGTTGCGGTCGGCGTGAGGGTCGGACCAGGCGTCTTCGTGGAGTTCGGAGTACGCGTCGGGCGAGATGTCACCGCGGCGGAGCACACGGGCGCAGACGTTGGCGAATTCGTTGGCGCGGTCGTGTTTGAGCCAGTGCCAGACGGCACAGTTGTTGGCGTCGGCGACGGTGTAGGCGTCGCTCCGACGCACGTTGGCGCCGGCGCGTCGATGTGGACGCTGCCCTGGTCCGTTGTGTTGTTAGTAGCCCCCGGCGTTCGGGTCGGTCGTGCTGTCGGCGGGCAAGTGGCAAGCACGTCGATGTGGATTCCGCCGGGACTACCACCGGAAATACCTTGCACTGCAATCGTTCCGCCAAGCAATGCTACGAGCATCGTCGCGACGATTGTGACCGGGTGGAGAAGTCGGAACTTCATACGCTCACCTCTATCGATGCACGCGGTTGTATTTGAACGCTAGCAGCTGCCGTCAACGTCTCCAATGATAATCGGTCCGACGTTGCAGGCGGGAGTCGTCGGTGCCGGCGAGAATGTGGGGCTTGGCGAAGGCGTTGGCGTTGGGGATGGCGTGGGCGTTGGTGATGGCGTTGGACTCGGCGAGGCCGTCGGAGTTGGTGATGGCGTAGCCGTGGGAGTTGGGGTTGCCGTCGGCGACGGAACCGGCGTGCAAACAACCACGACAGGCGTCGCCGTTGGCGTGAGCGTTGGTCCAGGCGTTTTCGTAGAGTTCGGTGTGCGCGTCGGCCGCGACGTCACCCCGGCCGAGCACACTGGCGCTGGCGAAGGCGAATTGGTGGGTGCCGCAGTATCCGTGCCGGTGCCGGACGGAGCAGTCGTCGGTGTGGGCGATGGCGTTTGTGTCGCCCCGACGCAGGTTGGCCCTGGGATGTCGACGTGGACACTGCCCTGTCCCGTAACAGCGGTTCCCGGCGTTCGGGTTGGTCGCGCCGTCGGTGGGCAGGTGACCAGCACGTCAGCGTGTATACCGCTCGGACTGCCACCCGAAATTCCTTGCACGGCAATCGTTCCGCCGATGAGTGCGACAAGCATCGCGGCGACGATTGTGATCGGGTGCAGAATTCGATAGCTCATACGTACTTCGATTGACGCACGCCAGTGAGGCGGCGGTCAACGTCAATCCGGCGCCACTTGGTAATCGTTTGTTGAAGAAGCGCGTCCGCGGGACATAACTGGTCGCTTGTGCGAGTTGCGTTGGTTCTTAGGCGCCGGTTGGCGCAGGCGATGGAGTGGGTGAAGGCGATGGCGTTGGCGATGGAGTTGGCGAAGGCGATGCAGTTGGTGAAGGCGTCGGCGAGGGCGTGGGCGTTGGTGACGCTGTCGGCGACGGGCTTGCCGTCGGCGTCGGTGTCGGCGTCGGCGTGGGAGTTGCCGTTGGTGTTGGGGTTGGGGTGGCCGTCGGAGTCAGCGTCGCCGATGGGACTGGAGTGCAGACAACAACTATGGGAGTGACCGTGGGCGTAACCGTTGGGCCATTGCTGGTGGCGGTCAGGGCTGGCGTGCGTGTTGGCCGCGACGTCACAGCGCTGGAGCACGCCGGCACTGGCGTTGGGTTAACTGAGACAAGCGGCGTGTTCGTTGGTGAAGACGTCGGCGTCGGCGCACTTGTCCCGCAACCTATGGACTGAACCTGGACGCCCCCCGCGCCGATCGATCCCTGCGGCGTCCGCGTGGGCCGTGAGGTTGGCGGGCACGTGGGTACGGGCGCCTGTATGCCGATGTTCGAAGCTCCGCTAGAGCGGATCCCCTGGACGCCGACTGTGCCGGCAAGGAGGGCGATCAGAATCGCAGAGACGATGATCGTTGGTTGCAGGGATCGGCTTCGCACTGAATCAATTAGACGGGCGGCCCGAATGAGGCGTCAACGAAAATGCGCAGCCATATGGCTAACCTTTGGGCAGCCCGCTGTCGTTGCGAGAAAACGGTTAAGAAGAGAAAACTTGGCGGCCTGACCTCAGGCGATCAGACTCGTCGCGCCGCCATCTCCGGGTCCATGCGGCTCAGGTCCACGCTGTCAAGCCAGCTCTTCACATCTGCTTCGCGGCCCGGTAGCGCGCGTAGGATGTCGCGGGTGTGCGCCACGTCGTGTAGTGCGATGCCCGTGAGGATGCTGATCAGAGGCACGATCACTGGCGGTAGGTCGATCACCTTGCGGTCGCCGCCGAACGGTACCTTCATGTCGAGCTGTTCGTCCGTCATCTTCGACAGGTTGGTTGCGTATCGCCCGCGATTTTCCAAAGCCTCATCGAAGATGTCATCCAGCGTCCGTCCGTGCCGTCTCGCGACGATAAGTTCGTTCCAGTCGTCCAGGTCGAACGGCGACTTCGGTGGCACCTCGTGCTCACCGGTGTGCGGCGAGCCAACCATTGCGCCGAACCACGGGTTAATCAGCGCTTCGATCGTCGCCAGGTGCGCGATGTAATCGAACACCGTCCATGGCGAGTCCGGCACCTTCGTGGCCAACTCATCTTCTGACAGCGAGCGACAAAACTTCTCGAAATGCGAGCGATGCTCCGCCATCTCGTTCAGCAGGGCTTCCACGCGCGGTACCATAGTAATCGAATCCTATCGCGGCTCCGATACGGTTGGGAAGTCTGCAAAGATGCTTCCGTTGACAGCGGACGGTCTCGGCCCGTATCGTCCGGCAAGCGGCGATTGTCTCGCGCACGAAGCTGCGAGGACGCGCGCGGAGCCCATTCAGGAGGAGCTTATTGGCAACTGGCGACGCGGGCCGCAGAAGGCCAACGCTGCGGCTCAGGGCAGTGAACGCCGAACTTCACGGCAAGCCCGGCGATACCGTCACCTTCCGTCTCGCGTTGTTCAACGGCCTGCGCGAGGGTGAGGTCTTCGAGTACGCCGCGTACGCGCTGGACGAAGACTTCGACTGCGTCGTACGCGCCCCCGCGGGCCCGGTCGCGGTCGACCAGACCGTCCAGATCGAATGCGACGTTAAGATTCCGCCACGCGACGTAGAGGCGGGCGAGTACGGCTTCCGGGTCGCCGCCGTCCTCCAGCGAGACAACACGATCGGCGTGGCCCAGGACTGCTACGTCATCGTCGAAGTGCCAGCGCCTGCTTTCGTGCCGCCGCCACCTGTTGTCGCCGCTCCTCCGCCTCCACCTGTAGCCGCTGCCACTCCACCGCCTATCGCTGCATCACCGCCGCCGCGCATCCCTGCTACGTCGCCGCGCGCCGCCGCCCCACCGCCGCGAGTTGCCGCGTCCGAACCTCCGCCCCCTCCGCCGCGTAGGCCCGCCGCGCTGGAACCGATTGATGAGCAGCGCCCGATCCTGGCGATGGTTGCCGGCGTAATCGTGGCGCTGGTTCTCGTGGTTGGCATCGTCTTCCTGCTCTACGGCGGCGGCTCCGACCCCTCCACGAATGTTCTCGGCGAGACCCAAACTCCGAAGCCAACGGTACGATCATCGACGACGCCGACGGCGGCCGCGACGCCAACCGCGGCGCCAACAGCCACACTGGGTGCGACGGAGGCGCCCACCGACGTACCAACCGACGTCCCGACAGACGAACCGACCGCCGAACCGACGGACATAACCTCGCCAGGCAACGATGCTCCCGTCGTCTCCATCACGACGCCTGCGGACGGCCAGCTCTTCTGCCCGAAGACAAGCTCCGGCGGCGTCTACACCGTCGAGATTCCGCTGCAAGCCGACGCCTCCGACGAAGAGGACGGCTTCCTCCCCAACGAATCGCTATCGTGGTCGTTCTCGCTGGACGGAGGGCCATCAGAGGTCTTCGCTAACAGCGCGATCGTTAGCCTTGAGCTCCATGTCTCCGCCACGCAATCGGAAAGCGTCGGCGTAACGATCGATGCGACAGACAGCGACGGCCTGTCGAGCGGCGACACGATTGCCCTAACGGTTGGCGGCCCGCAATCGACGGCCTGCTCCTAGCGGGCTACGAAACGACGCGGCGGATGAACAGCTTCATCGAGAAGTAGCAGAAGACGCTGCATGTGACGACGAGGCCGAGATAGATCGCCCAGTAGTCCATGTGCCCGTACTGTGGCGAGAGCGCGCCGCGCAAGCCTTCGTTCATGTACACCATCGGGTTGACCAGCGTAGCGATTTGCAGCCACTTGATCGAGTCGAGCCTCGACCACGGGTAGTACACCGCACCCAGGAAGCTCACCGGCAACACGATCAGCGAGAACACGAGCGGTATCTGCCGTGGGCTGACGGCGGTGCCAATCCACAACCCTAGCGATGCCGACGCTAGCGCGCCCAGCGGCAGGATCGTGATCAGCGGCAGAATGCTGATGTGCAGGTCCGGCTTCTGCAGCGGGATCAGATAACAGAACGGGAACACGACGATACCGGCGATCACGGCCTGCAGGAACGCAAACGCTATCTTCTCCGCGGCCACCCCCCAGACGGGCAGCGGCGCCATCACCCGGTCTTCGATCTCCTTTGTTGTGCTGAACTCCTGGACCAGCGGAATCGCCACCGCCTGGATGCCCTGCAAGAACACCGCGGACCCAACCAGCCCCGGCACGAGGATGTTGCTGAAGTTGCGGTCCGCTTGCCCGATCTTCGGGAGGATGTAGCCCCATACGAACACCAAAAGCGCCGGCTGGATCGCCGTCCGCGCGAGGAAGGCGACGAACTCACGGCGGAGGACGCGGATGTCCCGCTCCAGAAGCGCCAGGAACGTCTGCACAGTCGCCCAGCGCGGCGAAACGCTGCGCGGCGGCGCGGCGGGGATAGCGATTGCTTCGGTTGTCATTCTCGTAGCTCCCGTCCGGTCAGTTTGATAAACACAGTCTCCAGCGTCGGCTCGCTCACGTTGATGTCGCGAAGCTCAGCCCCGCAATCGATCACGCTCTGCACAACCTTCGCCACTATCGTCCCACCGCCCTCGGCGTAAATCATCAGCCCGTTCGGCGAGCGCTCAACGTTGCGAATGCCGGGGATGCTCCCTACCGATAAAAGCAACTCCTCGCTGATCGGTGACGCCTCGAGCGCAATCAGTGTCGATGCACCCACCGTCTGCTTCAGCTCGTCCGGTGTGCCCAACGCGAGGATGCGGCCGTGGTCCATAATCGCGAGTCGCTGGCACAGCTTATCGGCTTCATCCATGTAGTGTGTTGTCAGTAGAATCGTCTGGCCCTGGTTGTGAAGGTCGTCCAGGATCTCCCACAGCGCGATGCGTCCCTGCGGGTCGATGCCCACCGTCGGCTCGTCGAGGAAGAGGACAGATGGGTGGTGTACCAGCGCGCGGCCGATCAGCAATCGTCGCTGCATGCCGCCGGAAAGCGCTTCGACGTCCGCATTCTTGCGATCGCCCAGCCGTACCAGCTCTACGATGCGGTCGGCCTCCATGTTCGCCTCTTTGCGTGACATCCCGAAGTAGCGGCCGTGGTAGTACAGGTTCTCGCGTACAGAAAGGCGGCGGTCCAGCGTGTTGAACTGCGTAACAACGCCGATGATGCGCTTCACTTCAACCGGCTGCTTCCGGATGCTGAACCCGCCGACCCAGCCATCGCCGCCGGTCGACTTCACGCGCGTGGTCAGCATCCCGATCGTTGTGGTCTTGCCGGCGCCGTTTGGCCCCAGCAGCCCGAAGAACTCGCCCCGGCGGATGTCCAGGTTTAGCTTGTCGACGGCCAGGATGTCGCCCGGAAAAAGCTTGGTTAACTCCCGGGTCCGTATCTCTGCGTGCTCGTCGTCCCGTGGGCTGGACGCAGGGTTGGGTGTAGCTTCGGTGGTTTGCATGGGCTCACCCCTATTCTAGGCTCGCCAAGGTTGAGCTTGCCACCGCTTGTTAAATCTTCTATTCAGGCCTACTCTCACTGCGGTAGCCGCAGTCACCCTTGGCAAGACCGGGAGGGGCGTTTGGTTAACTACGATATGTGCTCGGCCGTACTCACTGAGCTTGACGCCATCGCCAACGCCGCGATGACCGGTGAGCAGCGTGAGGCGCGCGCGGCCTCAGTCATGATGGACGTCAGCGTCGAAGAACTCCACGAGGCCCTTGGCTCGGTGGACCTGCGCTGGAACCAGCGAAAAGCCTCAGCTTACGGCGTCTCACCCGATGCCTGGCAGCGCGCGCTCGGCGTCGCCGGCCTACCCAATTGCGACTCGCTGGGCACGCTGCTCAAGATCATCCACCGCGCCGAATCAGCGGCCGCCATGATCCGCGCCGGCTACCGCCCCGCCACGAGCTCCACCGGCGCACTGACCTGGTTCCGCTAGCAAATCGCAGTCGATAGACGATGCCTCTAACAGTTCCTCTGGCAGATTCGTATGTCAGCACAATGGATCTGGGTACGCTAGTTGCCCAATCTCCTGGCCCGCACTAAGTAGGAGGCTTTTCTTGATTAGATATGCTTTTCTGACAGCTGTGATTGCAATCCTCACTATTGCTGTGGCAGAAATCCAAAGTCCTCCGCAGCCGGCTCGCCGTCCCCGTCAGTCGTGCCTTAGACGTGCGGATTCAACGCAACGCCCAACGCGATCAGCAGCGCGGAGAGAGTAATCCCTGGCCATGCGAGCGCGAGTACGCCGAAGATGATGGCGGCCGTGCCGCGGATGGCCAGTAAGGCCGCTGATCGGCGACCAACTCAAGGATGCCGAGCTTCGAGGCGCTGTGCTACAGGCACTCGCTCTAGACAGCCGCGTCCCCTCTGCAGTCGACGCCCAGGTCAACGATGGTGTCGTGACACTCACCGGGACCGTCCACCAGGGCTTCGAACGGGACGCGGCGGAACGCACTCCTCGGAATGTGCCCGGCGTGCGGGCCGTCAGATCAAAGATCGCGCTCGAACCGATGCCCAGCTCGATCGACATCGAAGCGGCGATCGAGAAGAGCTACAATCACTTGGCAAACCTCGACGCCGAGCGCATCGCGGTCGAGACGCACAACGGCGTGGTAATCCTGTCCGGGTTCGTCTCTTCCTGGGCGGAACGCAACGCTGCGGTGGAAGCGGCCCGGTCAATCCCCAACGTGACGAAGATTGAAGACCGACTCGAATTCTCTGACGAGTGATCCCGCTGCGTGGTGATCTATGCACATCAGATGCTCAAGCTTTTCGTATCTGAGATAACTAAAGCTTAGCAATATATTAGGTAGGTGGTGTCCCGAAGCTTCCGAGGTGGAGCCGGAGCTCGACAGTCCGCCACGGCGGAAAGGCGCGACCCTCTGCTTGGGAAGATTATCTGCCGCGATTTGTGTCTGACCGAATCTGAAATACGCGTCTTCGGGCAAACAAAGCCAACTGCTTCCGGAGGCCACGGCCCTCTGCCCACGGGCCTCTTGTGCTTCGCAGGCAACGGCTTTTCATCGCGAACGTTGCAATCGGGCAAAGACCTCGTCAACGAGCTCTACCTGTGCCACTCCACCGCCCAGATCTCGTGCTCGCCCGACAAGCCCTTAAGCGCCACCATCCGTGACTCTCCC